>JAQBTY010000021.1 GCA_027624735.1 Pseudomonadota bacterium
CGCCGATCCCCTGGCGCTGAACGCCACCACTGTTCTGCTTCCGACCCGCCGTGCGTGTCGCGCCCTGACCGAGGCCTTTCTCAGACAAAGCGATGGCAAGGCCTTGCTGTTGCCGCAGCTGATGCCTATCGGTGACAGTGACGAAGCGCAGTCCCTGCTCGATCCCGAAGACGAGCCCGGATCGCCCGACGCGCTCGATATTCCTCCGGCGATTCCCGATCTTCAGCGCCGCCTGGTTCTTGCGCGGCTAATTCTCAATGAAAGCCGCATCGGCCATGATGAAAGATTGTCGCCGGCGCGCGCCACCCGGCTGGCCGATGGTCTGGCGGATCTGCTTGACCAGGTTCAGACGGAAAGATTGTCCTTTGATGGGCTGGCGTCGCTTGTCCCCGAGGCATATGCGACTCATTGGCAGATAACCCTCGAATTTCTCACGATCCTGACGGAGCGGTGGCCCCTTGTGGTGGAGTCGCTTGGCTGTCTTGATCCTGCGGAACGGCGCAATCGGTTGATAGAGGCGCAGGCCGCGGCCTGCCGCACATCGCCACCGGCGGGTCCGGTGATCGCCGCCGGATCCACCGGCAGCATTCCGGCGACAGCGGATCTGCTCACTGTTATCGCCGCCCTGCCGCAAGGCGCCGTCATTCTGCCAGGCCTCGATATGTCGCTATCCCCCGAAGATGGTGAGGGGCTGGAGGCGACGCACCCGCAATATGGCATGATGCACCTGCTGGACCGCATGGCGCTCGCCCCGGATGAGGTGATGCCGTGGCCGTCGCCGATCCGGGCGGCCTGCGGCGAAGACCGCGTCCGGTTGATTACGCAGGCGTTACGCCCACCCTTGTCCAATACACCGCCCATGCCTATCGATGCGGAAGCGGCACTCGCCGGTGTCCGGTTGGTGGCCTGTCCTGGACCGCAGGAAGAGGCCGGTGTCATCGCCCTCGCTCTGCGCCAGGCGCTGGAAACACCCGGCCGCACCGCCGCGCTGATTACGCCTGACCGTGCGTTGGCCCGGCGGGTCGCGGCGGAGCTGGGGCGCTGGGATATCACCATCGACGATTCGGCCGGACAGAAACTGGCCGATACGCCGGTGGGCGCGTTTCTACGCCTTGCCGCGATCTGCATTTCGGATGCCCTGGCGCCGATTTCGCTGCTGGCGCTGCTCAAGCATCCGTTGTCCGCTGCCGGGCAGGCGACCGGCGACTTTCGGGCCCGTGTCCGCAGGCTCGAATTTTTGGTGCTGCGCGGCCCGCGACCGGCCGAGGGATTTGATGGGCTTCGCGCGGCATTGGCCGCGAGCGGGGATGACGAAGATTTTTCGGGCTGGCTGACAGTACTTGAGAACGCCGCTCGGCCCTTGATCGAACTGATGAAACAAGCGGAACCGGTATCCGTCAATGATCTGGTCGCGGCCCATATCTCCTTTGCCGAAGACTTGGCATCGGCAGCGGACCGGACTGGCCCACGGCGTTTGTGGGCCGGAGATGACGGTGAGGCCGCGGCGGCCTTTCTAGCGGAGCTGCAGGACGCCACCGCTATTTTCCCGGCCATTCATGGTGCCGACTATCCCGCTTTTCTCGAGGTTCTGATGGCCGGCCGGCCGGTGCGCCCCCGTTTCGGCCTGCACCCCAGGCTTCATATCTGGGGTTTGCTGGAAGCCCGTCTGCAGCAGGCCGATCTGCTGTGTCTGGGTGGGCTCAATGAGGGAACCTGGCCCAGCGATCTGAATTCCGACCCGTGGATGAGCCGCCCCATGCGGGCGGCCTTTGGACTGCCGCCGCCTGAACGCCGCGTCGGGCTGAGCGCCCATGATTTTGTACAGTCATTCTGTGCCAGGGAGGTTCTTCTGACCCGTGCCGACCGGGTGGATGGGACTCCGACCGTCCCCGCCCGCTGGCTACTGCGGATGGACAATACGCTGGTTGGCGCCACGGGTGAGGGTCGTCGCGACTGGCTCGCCGGCGCCACCGATGGTGAGGATTGGCTTGGCTGGCAAGCCGCGCTGGATCAACCGGCAGCCGTACAGCCGGTTGCGGCGCCGGCCCCGACGCCACCGGTGGCCGCGCGGCCGAGGCGGATTTCAGTGACCCAGGTAGAAACCTGGATGCGTGACCCTTACGCCATCTACGCCCGCCATATTCTGCGCCTGAGACCGCTTGATCCGATCGATGCCGATCCGGGCGCGGCCGACCGGGGGACCATCATTCACGCCGCGCTGGATGCTTTTTTACGAGCCTATCCGGACGGGTTGCCGGAAAATTCTCGGGCCGCGCTCACCGTGCAGGGCGAGACGGCTTTCGGCGCGGCCCTTGCCCGTCCCGGTGTCTGGGCGTTCTGGTGGCCCCGGTTTTTGCGCATCGCGGACTGGTTTATCGAAACCGAACGGGCCTATCGCGGTTCGATCGATACCACCCATGCCGAGGTGGAGGGCAGGATGGTGATCGATGCTCCGGCCGGTCCGTTCGAGCTGGTCGCCAAGGCTGATAGGGTCGACCGGTTCGTGGACGGGTCGCTGTCCATTATCGATTACAAGACCGGTGGACTGCCCCGGGCAAAGGATATTTCGCTGGGATTTGCGCCGCAATTGCCGCTGGAAGCCGCGATGGCGGCGGCTGGCGCCTTCCGGGACATTCCGGCCGGTCTGGTTTCCCAGCTTGAGTTCTGGCGCCTGACGGGGGGCGATCCGGCCGGGGAACGGAAGGCAGCCGGCAAAGAAATAGGCGCGCTTGCCGCCATCGCGCTCGAGGGCCTGAAGACCTTGATCGCGAAATTCGACGATCCGGCAACCGCCTATCTGTCGCAGCCCGATCCGGAGCACGCGACGACCTATGCCGATTTCAATCATCTGGCGCGGGTGCAGGAATGGTCTTCGGTCGGCGGCGGTGATGGTGGCGAGACATGATGTCTGTCGTGGAACCGATCACCACCCTGCGGTCCGATCCGGCGATCCTGCAGCGCCGCGCGGCTAGTCCCGAGCGTTCGGTCTGGGTATCCGCGTCCGCCGGCACCGGCAAGACCAAGGTGCTGACCGACCGCGTCCTGTCGCTCCTGCTGGCCGGCACCCCGCCCCACCGCATCCTGTGCCTGACCTTTACGCGCGCCGCGGCGGCCGAGATGGCGATCCGGATAAACCGGGCGCTTGCCAGCTGGGCGATCGTCAGCGACGACGACCTCGTCAAGCAAATAGAGGTTCTGACCGGGAGCAGTCCGGACGAAGAGACGCTGCGCCGGGCGCGGCCGCTATTCGCCAGGGTGCTCGAAGTGCCGGGCGGTATGAAAATCCAGACTATCCATAGTTTTTGCGAATCGCTTCTTGGCCGATTTCCGCTCGAGGCCGGAATCGCGCCCCATTTTGAGGTGATGGATGAGCGCGACGCCGCTGAAGGCCAGGCCGAGGCCCGGCTGCGTGTTCTGAACCGGGCCCGCGAGGACGGGGATGCGGCCATATCGGCCGCCCTTGCGGGCGTGATAGGTCACATCAACGAGGAGGAGTTCGGCTCTCTCATGGCCGCGCTGTCGGCGGACCGGGGACGCATTCGCCGACTGATCGAATCCCATGGCGGGGTCGAGAATCTGGTTGATGCGACCTATGCCCGGCTTGGGGTTCCCCAGGATGACACACCGGAGATGGAAAAGCTTGCGGCCAGTCAGGATGGTACGTTCGATGCTGGCGGGCTCAGGCGCGCGGCGGCGGCCATGCTGCGGGGGTCCGCAACCGACAAGTCCCGTGGCGCCGTCATCGCGGCATGGCTGGAAACAAATATTGTGGATAGAGCCGGCTTGTTCGATGCGTATCTCGGCATTTACTTTACGACCACGGGCACTATCCGAAAATCCCTGATTAACAATGCGGCCAAAGTGATCGATCCGGCGGCGGAAGAGGTGCTCGGCGCGGAAGCGCAGCGCCTGGACATCGTGCAGCAGCGAATACGCGCTGCGGTTACCGCCGCGGCCACCGCCGCCTTATTGCATCTGGCCGATGCCCTGCTGACCGAATACGAAGGCTATAAGCGCGAAATTGGCCGCCTCGATTACGACGATCTCATCCTCATGGCGCGGGCGCTCTTGGAACGGGATGGCGGGGCGTCGTGGGTTCTGTTCAAGCTGGACGGCGGTATCGATCATATCCTGATCGATGAAGCGCAGGACACCAACCCCGACCAATGGGCTGTTGTCCGCGCCCTGGCCGAAGAGTTCTTTGCCGGTGTGGGCGCGAGCCAGGCCACCCGTACCGTGTTTGCCGTTGGCGATACCAAGCAGTCGATTTACAGCTTTCAGCGCGCCGCCCCCGAAGAGTTCGACAAGATGCGCGCCTATTTCCGCGCCCGGGCTAAATCCGCCGAACAAGGCTGGGACGATGTGAATCTTGATATGTCGTTCCGGTCGACCGCGGCGGTCCTGGGTACGGTGGACGAGGTCTTTGCACGGGCGGAGGCGCGCGATGGTCTGGCTGGCCCGGATCACCAAATTCACCACGAACCCTATCGGGAGGGCCAGGCCGGGCTGGTCGAGCTGTGGCCGCCCGTGGCGCCATTGGTTCAGGAGGAACGCGCTCCCTGGGAGCCGCCGGTCACGGCCCGGCGCGAAGACCATCCGGCGGCCCGGTTGGCCAGCGTCATTGCCGGTTGTATCGGATGCTGGATCGAAAATGGTGAACGCCTCGAAACCCGCGACCGGCCGGTTCAACCGGGCGATATCATGGTTCTGGTGCGCCGCCGCGGCACCTTTGTCGAGGAGCTGGTACGGGCGCTGAAGCAAAGAAATGTACCGGTTGCCGGCGTTGATCGCATGGTGCTGGGAGAACAGCTTGCTGTGCGTGATTTGCTGGCGCTGGGTAATTTTCTGCTGCTGCCGGAGGACGATCTGACCCTGGCCGTCGTCCTGAAAGGGCCGCTTTTCGGCTTCGATGACGACGATTTGTTTGCGCTGGCCTATGGCCGCAAGGATCAGACCCTGTGGCATCGGCTGCGCACCCAGGCCGACAGATCGGCCAAATTCAGGGTGGCGCTGGATGAATTGTCCGGCCTGCTTGCCCGCGTCGATTTCGTGGCGCCGTTTGAGCTGTTCGCCGACGTCCTGGCGCGCCGGCGCGGCAGACTGTTGATTGGCGCGCGGCTGGGACGGGATGCCAACGATCCCCTGGATGAGTTCCTGGCGCGCGCCTTGGGATTTGAGCGAACCCACGCACCGTCCCTGCAGGCCTTCCTGCATTCCTTCGATGCCGACAGTGTCGAGGTCAAGCGCGATCTCGAGCAGGCCATGCGCAATGAAGTCAGGGTGATGACGGTGCATGGGTCGAAGGGACTACAGGCCCCCATCGTCTTTTTGCCCGATACCCTGCAGGCGCCGAGCCAAAGACCCGATCTGCTCTGGTCGGATGACCCGTACCTGTTGTGGCCGCCGCGAGCCCGCTTCGTGGAACCCGTCTCGCGCGCCGCCATCGATCAGGCGGTGATCCGCCGTGATCAGGAATACCGCCGGCTGCTTTATGTGGCCATGACCCGGGCGGAGGATCGTCTCTATGTTTGCGGCTGGCATACAAGGAGCAAGCCGCCCGCGGGGAACTGGTACGACCTTATCGCCGGCGCCCTGGAAAATTTTGGCGAGCCGGCCAGCTTCGATTTGACGGAATTTTCCGACCTTGGCTGGCAAGGTGAGGGGCGGCGGGTCACCAACCCGCAGACCGCGTCGCCCAAGGCGACCGATACTGGCCATGGCTATGTCCCCGTGACGGGCGTTCTGCCCGGCTGGGCGTTGCAACCGCCACCGCCCGAAGATGTTCCGCCACGGCCTCTGACGCCGTCGCGCCCGGATGAGGACGAGCCCGCGCTGCGGTCGCCACAGGGAAGCGATGCCGGCGCGGGATTCCGCCGCGGCCTGCTGGTGCATCGTCTTTTGCAGATATTACCCGAAATGGCGCCGGAGAACCGGACCCGGGCCGCGCAGCGTTTTCTCGCGCGCCGGGTCCACGATCTGGATCAGTCCCAACAGGACGCGCTGGCGGCGGAGGTTCTGGCGGTTCTTGGCGATCCGGCCTTCGCTGCTTTGTTTGGTTCCGGATCCCGCGCGGAAGTGCCCATTGTCGGGCGCATTGGCGATTACGTCGTTGCCGGTCAGGTGGATCGGCTCTGCGTGACAGAGGAGGCGGTGCAGATTGTCGACTATAAAACGAATCGGCCGCCTCCCGCAGATGCGCGTGATGTGCCGCCGATTTATCTCCGTCAGATGGCTGCCTACAGGGCGGTATTGTGGGAGATTTACCCTCTGTTAAGCATTCAATGCGCCCTTTTGTGGACCGATGGGCCGCGACTCATGCAAATATCGGAGGAACTTCTTGCGCCCTGGGCACCTTGACTGACAGGGGTGCATTTTCTAGTTTCTAGGTAGACAAGCCGAGCGGGTATTCACCCGCGGCATTCGTGGAAGGAATAGACCAAATGGGCACGAAACCTGTATCAGACGAATCATTCGATGCCGATGTATTGAAGGCCGAAGGGCTTGTGCTCGTTGATTTCTGGGCGGAATGGTGCGGCCCATGCAAACAGATTGGACCGTCGCTTGAAGAAATCGCCAGCGAGATGGATGGCACCCTTACCGTTGCTAAAATCAACATCGATGAAAATCCGGAAACACCAACAAAGTTTGGCGTTCGCGGTATCCCAACCTTGATGCTGTTCAAGGATGGTGAACTGGCCGCCACCAAGGTCGGCGCTTTGCCCAAGAGTAAACTGGTGGAATGGATTAACGAATCGATCTAAAAAAATTAAGCGATGTTAACAGGAAACCCCGCCGAACGGCGGGGGTTCGTTTTGGGCCAGTACGGTGCCGGCCAGATAGAGAGAGCCGCAGATCAGGATGCGGCCGGGTCCGGCATTGGTCCGCGCGATGGCTGTCAGGGCATCGGAGACAGATGCTGATACGCTTGCCGCCATTCCGACCGAACGGGCGGCACGAACGATGTCGTCCGCACCCATCGCGGTTTCTTCCCCGGGGATCGTAATTCCGTGAAGGTGGCAGGCATGGGGGGCGAGACGGGCGAGAAAATTGGCCGGGTCGCGCGAGGCCAGCGCGCCAAAGATCAGATGCAGCGGCTTCTCTTCCCATGTGGAGGCCACCTGGGCAAGCATATCGGCCGCTGCCGCGTTGTGAGCGCCATCCAGCCACAATTCCCAGCCGGGGTTTAAGTGGGCCGCCAGCGGCCCGTTATCGAGCCTCTGCAGGCGTCCGGGCCATATGGCAGTGCGCAGGCCCTGCGCCAAGGCATCGGTGCCGACGGATAGGCTGGGCAGGCGTCGCGCACAGATGGCGGCGAGCCCGGCATTGATGGTCTGGTGCGGTCCCAACAGGCTTGGCGGCGGCAGCGACACTGTTTCGGCGCCGTCGCGCAAGAGTATCCCGTCCGCGGTGGTATCCGCCTGCCAATCGGTTCCGAAACACCACAAGGGCGCGCCCACTTGATCCGCGCGGTCCTGAATGACCCGGGACGCGGCGGATTGCTGGGGCGCGATGATGGCTGGCGTATCCTTTTTCAGAATGCCCGCTTTTTCGAAAGCGATGGCGTCGATTGTCTCGCCGAGAAAGCTCATGTGATCCATCGAAACCGGTGTGATGGCGGTCAGGGATGGCCGGTCAAAGACGTTGGTCGCGTCAAAACGGCCCCCAAGGCCGGTTTCGATCAGGGTCACATCCGCCTGGGTCCGGGCAAAGGCCAGGAAGGCCGCCGCCGTCGTTACTTCAAAGAAGGTGATGGGCTCTCCGCCATTGACGGTTTCGCACTCTTCCAGCAGCGATACCAGCTCATGGTCATCGAGCAGGCGTCCGGCAACTGATATCCGCTCGGCGAAGCGGACCAGATGGGGTGACGTATAGCTATGAACGACAAAGCCGGCGGCCTCGCAGATGGCTTTCAGGAAAGCCACGCAGGATCCTTTGCCGTTGGTGCCGGCCACATGAACCACACAGGGAAGGGAATTTTCGGGGTTGCCCAGCGCTGTGAGCAGGCGCGCGACACGCCCCAGCGAAAGATCGATGATTCTAGGGTGTAGTCCCCTCAGCCGTTCGACAACCGCGTCACTCTGCAGCGGGGCGCTCTTCGTTGGGGTGTTCCAGCGCGTTTTGTGGCTGGTTCTGCGTATTGCCCACTGGCAGAAGTGGCAGAACGTTGGTACCCGCGTGGCGGTTCATCAACAGGTCGATGATGCGAAGCAGCTCGTCCCGCAGCTTGCGCCGATGGACCACCCGATCGATCATGCCGTGCTCCAGCAGATATTCGGCGCGCTGAAAGCCTTCCGGCAGTTTTTCATGGATGGTTTCCTCGATAACCCGTGCACCGGCGAATCCGATCACCGCGCCAGGCTCCGCGATCGCGATATCGCCCAGCATGGCGAAGGATGCGGTAACGCCACCAGTGGTGGGATCGGTCAGTACGGTGAGGTAGGGCAGGCCGGCTTCTTTCACCTCATTGACCGCGATGACAGTGCGTGGCATCTGCATCAGCGACAGGATGCCTTCCTGCATGCGCGCGCCGCCAGAGGCGGTTACCACGATAAAGGGCGCTTCCTGCAGTACTGCGAGCCGGGCCGCCGTCAAAAGGCCCTTACCCATTGCGAGCCCCATCGAGCCCGCCATGAAATCGAAATTCATGACGGCGACGACCGCTTTGCGGCCGCCCATTTCGCCATGGGCGACGATCAGCGCATCGTTCTGGTTCGTCGAATTGCGCATATCCTTGAGCCGGTCGGAATAGCGTTTTCGATCGCGAAATTTCAAGGGATCGCCCTTCAGCGACGGCAGCTCGATGGTTTGATAGGCGCCATCGTCGAATAGCATTTCCAGACGCTTTACCGCCGACAGGCGCAAATGGTGCCCGCAATGGGTGCAGACATTGAGCGATGCCTCTAGCTCGCGATGGAAGATCATCTGCTCGCAGCCGGGGCACTGGTGCCAAAGATTATCCGGCACGTCGTCTTTTTCAACCAACGCCCGAATCTTGGGGCGAACATAATTTGTGAGCCAGTTCATGAGGGAGCCACCTCCTTGACGGGATTCTGTCGTGCCTGACGCACGCCTCTAGCAAGACTATCGACAAATTGTAGCACGGATTGCACCGGATCGTGAGCAGATCCTGCACCGTCGGCAACCGCGCTGGCTATGCGGTCGACGATGGCGGATCCGACAACCGCTGCGTCGGCGACGCGGGCAATGTTGGCCGCCTGTTCGGGCGTTTTGATGCCGAAACCGATGGCGAGCGGCAAGTCGGTGTATTTTCGGATGCGCGCCACGGCGTCCGCGACGCTGCTTGTTTCCGCCGAGCGCGTCCCGGTAACGCCGGTGATCGATACGTAATAAACAAAACCACTGGCTGCCCGCATGAGCGTGGGCAGACGCGCGTCATCGCTGGTCGGTGTGGTCAGGCGGACAAAATCGATCCCGGCCCTGGCGGCGGGTTCGCGCAGCTCGGCATCTTCCTCGGGCGGCATATCGACAATGATCAGCCCGTCGACCCCCGCATTGGCGGCATCCTCGGCAAAAGAATCGACGCCGTAGACATAGATCGGATTGTAATATCCCATCAAAACGATGGGCGTGTCGTCGTCATGTGTCCGGAAATCGCGCACCATGGCGAGTGTCCGGCGCATGGTTTGCCCGGCCGCAAGCGCGCGCAGGGACGCTTCCTGGATGGCGGGTCCATCGGCCATCGGATCGGTGAACGGCATGCCGAGCTCGATGATATCGGCGCCGGCGCCTGGCAGGCCCCGGATGATGGCGGCGGAGATATCGGGATCGGGGTCACCCGCCGTGATAAAGGTGACGAGCCCGGCGCGCCCCTCTTTGGCCAGCGCCGCAAAACGACGCTTGATGCGTTCCGGCTTGCGGCTCACAATTTCACTCCGAGTGCGTCGGCCACGGTAAAGACGTCCTTGTCGCCCCGGCCGCACATATTCATGACCAGGAGGTGGTCATTGGGCAGGCCGGGTGCAAGACGCTGGACATGGGCCAGCGCGTGGGCCGGTTCCAGAGCGGGTATGATGCCTTCCAGCTGGCAGCACACCTGAAACGCGGCGAGGGCTTCATCGTCGGTCGCCGATACGTAGTTGACCCGGCCAATATCATGTAGCCAGGCATGTTCCGGGCCTATCCCCGGGTAATCAAGCCCGGCGGATATGGAATGGGCTTCCGTGATCTGGCCGTCATCGTCCTGCAGGAGGTAGGTCCGGTTGCCATGCAGAACGCCGGGCGCGCCGGCGGTGAGCGAGGCGGCATGCTTGCCTGTCTCGATGCCGTGCCCGGCGGCTTCGACGGCGTGAATCTGAATGTCTTCGTCATCAAGAAATTCGTAAAATAGCCCCATCGCATTGGAGCCGCCGCCGATGCAGGCGACCAGGGAATCCGGCGCCCGCCCTTCCTGTGCCATCAATTGCGCCCGCACTTCGCGGCCGATGACGGATTGAAAATCGCGCACCATGGCCGGGTAGGGATGCGGCCCGGCAACCGTCCCAATGATGTAAAACGTATCGTCCACATTGGAGACCCAGTCCCGCAACGCTTCGTTCATCGCATCTTTGAGCGTCGCGGAACCGGACGTAACCGGTATCACTTCCGCGCCCAGCAGTTTCATGCGAAAGACGTTAGGCACCTGGCGGGCGATATCGGTCTCACCCATATAGACAACGCACGGCAGTCCGAACCGTGCGCACACCGTGGCCGTGGCTACGCCATGCTGACCGGCGCCGGTTTCGGCGATGATGCGGGTTTTCCCCATCCGCCGGGCCAACAGGATCTGGCCCATGGTGTTGTTGATCTTGTGGGCGCCGGTGTGGTTGAGCTCATCCCGCTTGAAATAAATCTTTGCGCCGCCCAGATTTTCGGTCAGACGTTGGGCGTAATAAAGCGGGCTGGGACGCCCGACATAATGTTCCAGAAAATCGTCGAGCTCCGCCTGGAAGGTTGGATCGGCCTTGGCCGCGTCATAAGCTTTTTCCACTTCCAGGATCAAGGGCATCAACGTTTCGGCGACAAACCGTCCGCCAAACAGGCCGAAATGGCCGCCTTGGTCAGGCAGGGTCTTATAGCTGTTGGGCTTTGTCTGACTGTTTGTTGTCATCTCGGACCTGAGTGTATCAGAAGGCCGAAATGGCGGCCACAGTATGGGCTCACGTCACAGCCCTTTCACAAGGGTCAAGAATTCGCGTATCCGGGCGGGATCCTTGGTTCCGGGAGAAGATTCCACACCGGATGATACGTCGACGGACGTCGCCCCCGATGTGGCAATGGCTTCCGCGACGTTTCCTGCATCGAGTCCGCCTGACAGCATCCATGGGCGCGGCCATTTCCGGCCCGCCAGCAAATTCCAGTCGAAGGTGACGGCATTGCCGCCGGGCAGGGCGCCTTTCATATCAGGTGGCGCCTTGGCGTCGAACAGGATGCGGTCCGTGACATCCAGATAGGAATCGGCTTCCTGTATGTCGCGCCCGGTGGCGACCCGAATGGCCTTCATCACCGGAATATTCGTCAGTTGCCTGATTTCCCGCACTCGCGCCGGCGTTTCCGCGCCATGGAGCTGCAGCAGATCAAGCGACACCTGGGACAAGATGGCGGTCAGCATTTGGTCTTCCATATCGACGAAAAGGCCGACCTTGGCAACATGGCGGGGGATGTCGTTGGTGAGCTGAGCAGCTTCAATCGCTGTTACAGCCCGCGGCGATGGTGGATAAAACACCAGCCCGACAAAATCAGCCCCGCCGTCGATCGACGCGCGCATGGCGTCGCGGGAATTTATACCGCAAATCTTGGCCTGTATCACCGCTGCCCCTCGCTCACGCCGCAGCTATTTCGGCAGCAATACGCTGGGCGGCGGCAGCGGGGTCCGCGGACTGGGTGATCGGGCGACCAATGACCAGAAAATCCGCGCCCGCCCGGACGGCGTCCGACGGCGTCATGATCCGTTTCTGGTCATCCGCGCCGGCCCAATCCGGCCGTACACCCGGCACGACCAAATCCATTTCGGCGCCAAGGCTGCCGCGAAGAGCGGCAACTTCGTGCGGTGATGCGACGATCCCATCGGCGCCGTTGGCCTGAGCCAGGTGTCCGAGGCGCAAGACCTGGTCTTGTATCGGGCCCATCTGCCCGACTTTCTCCAGATCGGACGCTCCCAGACTGGTCAGAACCGTTACGGCAATTATTTTCGGGGTGGCGGTGCCCCCCCGCGCCTCAACCGCGGCCGCGATCATGGCTGCTCCGCCGGAGGCATGGATGGTCAGCATAAAGCACCCAAGCCCGGCGGCGGCGCGGACGGCGCCGGCGACGGTGTTCGGAATGTCATGAAATTTCAGATCGAGGAAAATCCGGTGGCCGGTCCTGGCGATCCGGGCAACACCTGCCGGCCCCTGTGCGGTAAAGAATTCCTTGCCAAGCTTTACACCGCCAACCTGGTCGCGCAGAGCCTCCGCGAGGCCTAGGGCCACCGCCATGTCCGTGGTGTCGATGGCGCATAGAATTTTAGAGGACGAAGCAAAAATAGCCATATTTTCCGGTGCGTGTTGGTCGGTTAAAGGCCGCTTGTATACGCCTGATGACCCAATCGGGAAAGCCGTTAATGACCGCGAAGTGGACCCGGTTCACGCGCGGAAGCCACAGGCGCCGGGAGTGCCGTCGTTGCCTTTTGGGCGATTTTTTCAAGTGAGGCGACACGCCGCTGGCTTTTCCGCGCTTGACGGTAAAATTTCATCCGCGATACCGCCATGAGCCCGGTTCCGGCCAAAAGACCAAGCGCGAGGGTGGCAAGGACAGTGGCCCCCAATTGCAAGGACGCTTCAATTGGCAGCGGCCAAAAGCTGACAGTGACAATGGTGCGATTTGAAACAGCGAAGGTAACGGCGCCCACGACCAGGGTAAGCAGGATCAGGGACCCGATGGATTTGCCGAGATAGCGCAAAATTTTCATTGAACCGACCGGATCACAATGATTGCGGCGCTGTCTTTATGCCTGTTGGCCATTCAGCCGCAGCCGAAGATCTTTCCCTACCTTGAAAAAGGGCACAGATTTTCGGTCAACGTTGACAGTTTCGCCGGTGCGCGGATTGCGACCGGTCCGCGCGTCGCGATTTTTCACTGAAAAAGCGCCAAAACCCCTGAGTTCGACCCGGTCGCCGCCGGCAAGGGCCGCAGAAATTTCTTCAAAGACAGTCGTTACGATTCGCTCGATATCGCGCTGATAAAGATGAGGGTTTTTCTCCGCGAGCCGCAGGATCAATTCAGATTTAGTCATTACAACCAACTCCGGGTAGCGAAACCGAAATCTCCCTGACTTGAAATGCGAAGAGACGGTCCGAAGGTTCCGTTATTGCAGCTGAGGGTGCCAGACGGATACCAGCCCGTCAAGGGTAAGTCTTTCTGAAAGCACCGTTTTTCGCGCCAGTGTGGATAGGTGTTCGAACCAGTCTTGCACGCCGCGCTTGATCGTCAATTTCCGGACCGGAAGGCCTTTGTCCACACCCTTCTTCTCGGTAAGCCATTGCAGCGCTTCCCGTTCGCCGCCTATGGCATCGACCAGACCTTCTTTAAGCGCCATGCGTCCGGTAAAAACCCGCCCGTCCGCCAGAGACCGAACTCTCTGTGGTGTCATGTTGCGCTGGTTCGCCACCATGCTGACAAACATATCAAACATATCGTCCACCAGGATTTGCGTCGATCGGCGAACCGCGGGCGTCAATTTGCTGAAAGGGGAAGGCTCGGCCTTTAACGGGCCACTCTTTACGGCTTCTACGGAAATGCCCAGCTTGCCCAGAAGGCCGGTGATTTCCGCGGTTTGAAACAGTACCCCTATCGATCCGGTGATGGTGCCCTCGCGGGCGACGATATGGTCCGAGGCGACCGCGATCATGTATCCGGCCGAAGTTGCCAAATCGCCCATCACGGCGACGATCGGAATCTTTTCACCGGCTCTGACCAGCGCGTGATACAGCGCTTCTCCCCCGACAACAGTCCCGCCGGGTGAATTGATCGTGACCAGCAGGGCTTTGACGTTGGGATCGCCGATGATGGCGTCGAGCGCGTCCAGCCTGTCTGAATCATTGACGATGATCTGAGTGATATCCAGCCGGGCAATATACGACCGTGACGAGGCGCCGGAAAATCTACCGATTGCCGTCGCCACCAGGGCAACGGCAATGACGATGGTTGCTACGCGCCAGAATGTCACCCGCCTTTTAAGACGATGTCGGTCAATGAGGTAATCTGCGTCCAAGACGGTCTTCGCTCAATTCCGGCGAAGCTGGTGCCGGGATTGTTGGGCCAAGGCCTTGAGCGCCTTATTCCTTGTCCTTGCTGTCTTTCGCATCCGAATCCTCGGCCTCGTCATCCGCAACTGTTTCTTCGGCGGCATCGGCTTCAGGAGCTTCAGGTTCTTCATCCAGCGCAGTGGCACTTTGACCTTCCGCCTTGCGCATGGCCGCGCCAAGGATATCACCCAGGCTTGCCCCTGAATCGGAAGAACCATATTCGGCCATCGCCACTTTTTCTTCCTTGATCTCGTGCGCCTTGACCGACAGGGTCAGCTTGCGGTCACGCTTGTCGATATTGGTGATTACCGCATCGAGGCGATCACCTTCAGCGAACCTGTCGGGCCGCTGTTCGCTACGCTCGCGGGAAAGATCATTACGCCGGATAAAGCCCGAAACCGACCCCGAGACGGTGACCTCGATACCGGTCTCCAACACCTTGGAGACGGTGCAGGTTACCGCATCGCCCTTCTTCAGCCCATCAGCCGCGGATTCGAACGGATCATCGGTGAGCTGCTTAATACCCAGACTGATGCGTTCTTTTTCGATGTCGATGTCCATGACCTTGGCTTTTACAATATCGCCTTTGTTGTATGCCTTGATGGCTTCTTCGCCCGGTTCCTGCCAAGACAGATCGGACAGGTGAACCATGCCGTCGATGTCGCCAGCCAGACCGACGAATAATCCGAATTCGGTGATATTCTTGACTTCGCCCTCGAGCTCCATACCGATCGGTGTGTTGGCTGCGAAATCGGTCCAGGGGTTTTCCGCGGTCTGTTTGATGCCAAGAGAGATCCGCCGTTTCTGCTGGTCGACATCAAGCACCATGACGTCGACTTCCTGGCTGGTCGAAATGATTTTGCCAGGATGAACATTTTTCTTGGTCCAGCTCATTTCGGACACATGCACCAGCCCCTCGACGCCGGGTTCAAGCTCAACAAACGCGCCATAGTCGGTAATGTTGCTCACGCGGCCGGTAAATCTGCTGCCAACGGGATATTTCGCTTCCACGCCATCCCAAGGATCGACCTCAAGCTGCTTCATGCCGAGAGAGATGCGCTGGGTCTCTGAGTTAAAGCGGATAATCTGAACCTTCAGGGGCTGACCAACGCTCAGGACTTCACTGGGATGGTTAATCCGCCGCCAGGCAATGTCGGTGACGTGAAGCAATCCATCTACGCCGCCAAGATCAACGAAGGCGCCATAATCGGTCAGGTTTTTGACGATGCCGTCGATCACCTGGCCTTCTGTCAGCCCGGCAAGGAGCTCCGAGCGCTGTTCAGCGCGGGACTCTTCCAGCACGGCACGCCGCGATACGACAATATTCCCGCGCCGGCGGTCCATTTTCAGGATTTGGAAGGGCTGCGGCGTTCCCATCAGCGGTGCGATGTCGCGCACCGGACGCACATCGACCTGACTTCCGGGAAGGAATGCCACCGCGCCGGAAAGATCGACGGTAAAGCCGCCTTTCACGCGACCGAAGATCGATCCCGTCACACGCTCGGCGTTATTGAAGGCTTGTTCCAGCATGGTCCAGGCTTCTTCGCGGCGGGCTTTCTCCCGGGATAGAACCGCCTCGCCGTTGCGATCTTCCATCCGCTCGAGATAGACGTCGATGATGTCGCCACGGGCGATTTCGATTTGGCCCGCCGGGTTCGTGAATTCCCTGACTCCGATGCGGCCCTCCGACTTTAGCCCGACATCGATCAATACCGAATCGCCTTCAATTGCGATAACAGTTCCCTTGACCACGGAGCCTTCGGACAGATTACCCTCGCCAAAGGTTTCTTCCAGCATTGCAACGAAGTTTTCGTCTGACATCATTGCTGTGTCGCTGGAAGCTGCTGTTTCAGTCGCCATGCGTATTCCTAACCTGTTTCTTCCAATATCAAGTCGGCTAAGACTTGTAAAATTTCATTAACGATCACGCCGGAACATTCCGGACCGGGACCTTTACCCCATATCTAACTACGCGGGATTTACGCGTCGGACATGTTCTGCGACGTGATGAATTCAAGTGCCTCTTGAAACGCGGCTTCCGCATCGAGATTAGTCGTATCGAGCGAATGCGCGTCGTCCGCCGGCACCATTGGCGCAACGCTCCGTGATCGATCACGGGCATCACGCTCCTTCATATCCTCCAGAACGCGCGCATATATAGCCGTAACACCACGTTCCCGCAACTCTTTAACCCGCCTATTCGCTCGCGTATCCACAGAGGCCTCGACAAAGATTTTAGCGTCCGCATCGGGACATATGACGGTTCCAATGTCCCGGCCGTCGAGAATGACGCCTTTGGCCTTGCCCGGCGGATGTTGGGCAAAGCGCCGCTGATAGTCGATCAGCGCCGCCCGGACCTCGGGCAACGCCGCAACCTGGCTTGCCATACCGGCCACGTCATCGCCTCGAAGCTCCGGATCGTCAAGGTCGTCCAGCGACAAGGCGCGGGCTGCCTGCAACGCCGCGCCGGGGTCAGCCCGGACCATATTTTTTCGCATTAACGCCAGCCCGACGGCGCGATAAATCAGCCCGGTATCCAGATACGCATAGCCTAAATGCGCCGCCAGACGACGGGCGAGAGTCCCCTTGCCGCTGGCGGCAGGTCCGTCGACGGCGATTACAAAGGCGCGGTTTCGGCCTTCAGGCATCTTTGGAAACAGTGAAATTCGCGCCAAGTCCGGTCATCAGCTCCCTAAAGCCGGGAAAGCTGGTGCCTATATGGGTCGTGTCATCCACGGCTATGGGTTTTCGCGCCGCCATCCCCATGACCAGGAAAGACATCGCAATCCGGTGGTCCATTCTAGCCTCAATAACAGTATCCCCGGGGATCGAACGGCCGGCGCCGCGAATAATCAGATCGTCTCCCTCGATCGCCACATGCACACCGCTTCGGCTCAACCCGTCGGCGATGGCGCTTAGCCGGTCACTTTCTTTGACTCGCAGTTCTTCAAGGCCTTGCAGACGGGTTGTTCCGGTCGCGGCGGCGGCGGCTATCGCTAGGATCGGGTATTCGTCTATCATGGACGGCGCCCGTTCCGGCGGAACGGTAATGCCCTTTAAAGCACTGCTTCGAACCGTGAGATCGGCGGTCGGCTCACCGGCCTGTTCCCGATGGTTTGAAAACGCAATGTCCGCCCCCATTTCAGCCAGGGACTGAAATATTCCCGACCGCAGCGGGTTTAGCCCGACATTGCGAATGGTGATATCGGATCCCTCGGTAATCAAGGCGGCGACCGCGGCGAACGCCGCCGATGAAGGGTCCCCGGGCACGGTCACGTCACGGGCCGTGAGCTCCGGTTCGCCCTGCAGGGTGATAATCCGATGCGTTGCATCAATATCTGTAACGTCCAGATCTGCACCAAAATGACGCAACATTAACTCGGTGTGGTCGCGGCTTGGCCGCGATTCGATGACGCTCGTTTTCCCCGGCGTGTTCAGTCCGGCCAGCAGCACGGCTGATTTTATTTGTGCCGAAGGCACGGGCAGCGAATAGCTGATGGGTTGTGGGGCCTGTGCTCCGATAACCATAAGGGGCATGCGGCCGCCGTCGCGCGCGATTATCTGCGCGCCCATTCGCTCTACCGGTTCGGCGATGCGGGCCATGGGGCGTTGTCTAAGCGAGGCATCCCCGGTGAAATGGGTTGTGATCGGGTGGGTGGCAACCAGGCCCATCAAGAGCCGTGCGCCGGTGCCGGAATTACCCAAATCCAGTACGTCATCCGGCTGTGTCAGACCGCCGACTCCACGCCCATGAATGCGCCATTCTCCCCCCGGGGCGCGATCAATTCGAACGCCCATGGCTTTGAGCGCGGTAGCGGTGCGCAAGACATCGTCGCCTTCCAGCAAGCCCCGGATGACCGTTTCTCCTACCGCCACCGCACCGATCATCAGAGCGCGATGCGAAATTGATTTGTCACCCGGGACCGATATATCCCCGGACAGCGTTCGTACTGGGTTTGAGAATAGCGACGTCAAACGAATTATCCCTTGGCGACAGAAAAACATTGGGCATTGGGGCGCCGGATTACGGAATTGGGCGGCGCCACAGGGGGCCGCCGTCTCTAACATATTCATCCCCTGTCAGGATAGCGCGATGATAATGCAATTTAGTTTTTGACAGCCCCGTCAGATCGTGGCATTGGCAATTTTTAATTGTCATTAGGCGACCAAGGAGACCAAGGTGATAAAGCCCGAATGGGGTGTAAAAAGAACCTGCAATAGCTGTGGCGCGAAATTTTATGATTTGCGTCGCGATCCTATTATCTGTCCCAAATGCGATGCGAAAGTTGATCCGGTCGCTATCGCCCGGTCGCAGCGTTCGAAAGCGCCGGTAGCCGTGGCGAAAGCAGCACCGAAGCCGCGGCCGGTGGCAGTCAAAGATGCGGATGACGATCTTGACGTTGATGGGGATGATGTACTTGATCTTGTCGACGATGACGATGACGATGACGCCGCAGCCATC
Source organism: Pseudomonadota bacterium (assembly GCA_027624735.1). GTDB lineage: Bacteria > Pseudomonadota > Alphaproteobacteria > MPNO01 > UBA2964 > JAQBTY01. The sequence goes on from JAQBTY010000021.1 coordinate 18,745, forward strand.
GAAGATGTGTCGGAACTGGGGGAAGACCACGACGATATTCTGGGTGTAAAGGTCAAGGACGAGGGCGAAGAAACACTTTAAACCCGTCGCCATCCGGTTGCTTCGATGTGATCGACAGGTAATGCGGACGATTTTGGTCTTGCGTTGGCGGTGTCAGGACCAGTAGGTTCCGCCTCGCGACCAGTTAATGAGCCGACGGTAAACCAGCTTTATCCGGTTCGGGGCCATAGCTCAGTTGGGAGAGCGCTTGAATGGCATTCAAGAGGTCGGCGGTTCGATTCCGCCTGGCTCCACCAGTTAAATCAAGGGCTTAGCCAGAAATGGCTAGGCCCTTGCGGTATTTTGGAATGCCGGCTGCGGTGACGTTTCAGATAAATTCCCGGGACAGAAATGCGACATGAGTATGGGATTTTCCTGTCCGCAGCGGGCGCTCCCCGCTGATCGGGAACAGCAGATTCGGTTCTCTACGACGCTGATATTCGGCTATCAGCCAGCCCCGTCCGACCGGAGAACGAGTTCCTCCGTGGTCCATTCGTGCAACTGACCACATTTCGGACAGGTAATTTTCTGTTTCCCTAATTCCAGCGTGTCGAGGCCCAACCACTCGACATTCAGCCCGGTATAAATCCAGCTTTCGGACTGGGGACAAAATACGAAGGCTTGTGACATTGGCTCCCCTCCGGCTCCTGTGCTGCTCCTTCGGTCTCGCCGCCGGGATAAAAAACCCTGCGGCGCATTCCACACCTCAACTATGGAACGGAATGGCGTCGGCTCAAAGCCAATTCTGTCATGTGCGTTATTCTGCCGCATCACCAGGTCCGCCCTTGACGCGGAGCGTTGCGACAAGATTTGCGGGCGCCGAGTTGTCTTTGTCCGGGTCAACCAGATCGGCGAGCGAAAGTTGCGCCAGTATCTCAGTTTGGCGTTGCTCAATGTCGGAAAGCAGCCGGTCGGTGACAGGTCGTATCGTAATATTGTCAAAGGCGAGGGCTGGATTCTCGCCGTGCTTGCGAATGGCCGCCATGACGTCGGACAGGGGAATTGTTTCCGGTGCGCGCGCGGGCATCCAGCGTGGTGGGGTATCCGCGGTGGCGACGATCAGGCCCGCCAGAGATAAAGTGTTGATCTGTAATTGTAAGACACCGGTTGGAACATTCAATTCGCCGGCCAAATCGTCCGCCCCTGTCCGTGGATCAGCGGTGACAAAATGATTGACGATGGCTGTCAGCACCGCAAAGGATAGCCTTTCCACCATCCGCAGGCTTAATGTCGGCGCGCCGCGGATAAGCGAAACCTGTTCCGGATTCTGGTGGTAATAGGCTGAACTTGCCCCGGCCAGCAGGACCAGCCAACCAATATAAAGCCACAGCATAAAAATTATAAGCGCGGCAAAGGCTGAATAGATTGCTGTGTATTGCGCCGACGAAACGACAAATTTAGCAAAAAACACGCTTGCCATATTCCACATCAGCCCGGCCACGAAGGCGCCGGCAAAGGCGGAGCGGACTTTTACCCGCGTGTTCGGCATAAAGACGTAGATGAACGTAAAGGCGCCGACGACCAGCACGAAGGGCAGCAATGTTCCGGCAAAATTAACCAGGGAGCCGAAGGGTTCTATGGCCGTGAGAGTTTTAACAATATCCGTGCTTTGCAGCGACGCGGAGACGCCAAGCGAGGAAAAAACCAGGACGGGTCCAATGAGAATTACCGATAGATAGTTTGAGAAGCGCTGCGCGAAGGGTCTTTCCTGGGACACGTGCCAGATAAAATTGAAGGCCCGTTCGATTTTTTGCATCAACGAAATGACGGTGTAGATGAGCAGCGCGAGGCCTACCGAGCCAAGGACGCCGACTTTCACATTATCGACAAACTCGACAATGCGGCTGCCGATTTCAACGCCTTTTTCCCCGAGCGGCAGCAGGGTCTGCAACAACACGGTTTCCAACTGTTCGTGGACTCCGAAACCCTTCAATACAGAGAAGCTGATCGCCAACAGGGGAACGAGAGACAAGATTGTGGTGTAGACCAGGCTCATGGCCCGCAGGCTCAATTCACCACCGTGTAAATCCCGCACGACGGCCCAGCAGATTCGTATGGACCGCAGGGTCACGCGCAACCAGGGCGCCAAATTGTCAAGATCAGGACCCCAAATTCGGGACCGGATAAAGTGCGGAATCTCGCTAAAGCCCATCATCATGGATGCTTTCTATGGAATATTTCCGCCCAAAGCATTAAACCAGCCGGTTCGCCCGCTGTACCAGAGAAATATACAGGTTTCTACCAGTACCCTCTTAATCTTGTTGAATGGGTTTTCAGACCCATATAATACTTTGGTCGTCGCCCTTACGGGGACGAATTTTCGATGGGACGCTGTGTTTACGGGTCCCCCAGATCCTGCTCGAAAGGAGGGGAGTGTGCCTAGATTGTCCCTTTTCAATAGCCCATTCCTTCTCGGATTTGACGATTTGGAACGCCTTATGGACAATACGGCGAAAGCGTCATCCGACGGCTACCCCCCATACAATATCGAGCAGGTCGGCGAGGATGGGTTGAAAATAACCCTGGCCCTGGCTGGCTTCTCCGAAGACGATTTGACGGTTATGATAGAAGACCGCCAATTGATCGTCCGTGGGAAACAGGAGGACGACAAAAGCCGTACCTATTTGCATCGCGGTATCGCGGCGCGCCAGTTTCAGCGTTCTTTCATCCTGGCTGAAGGGATCGAGGTCGTCGGCGCATCGCTGGAAAGCGGTCTTCTGCACGTCGATCTGGTGCGGCCAAAGGTGGAAACGCGGCAGCGCATCGTGAAAATCAACAGTAAGGCCGGGGCGTCACGGAATGCCGAAAAAAAGAAGATCGATGTTGCTGCTGAATAGGTGACCGTTTGCAGCCACAAAAGGCATTATAGCAAGGGTCGGTTTAAGCCGCGTGCGGGGTAGAGCCGCGCGTCAACACCTTAAACAGATCACCGGCATTGGCGGTAGCCCGGAGCTGGTCGCAGAAACTCGTATCACGCAGCAAGCGCGATACGCGGGCCAAGGCTTTCAGGTGGTCGGCTCCGGCGGATTCCGGCGCCAACAACAGGAAAATCAAATCAACCGGCTGATCGTCGACGGAGTCGAACTCGATTGGCTGCTCGAGTACCGCGAAAATGCCGTACAGGCGGTCCAGCTCGGATAATTTTCCGTGCGGTATGGCAATTCCCCGTCCTACCCCGGTTGTGCCCAGCCGTTCGCGCTCCAGCAGCACGTCGAAGATGGTCCTGTTGTGAAGGCCGGTCACCTGAGAGGCGTGCTTCGCCAGTTCCTGCAGTGCTTGTTTCTTGCTTGTCGCCCTGACAGACGTCAGCACGCTGCCCGGCGCGAGTATATCATGGATTTCCATATTTAAATTTCCTGCCCGTCAGCTAGCGGTGTCTGGCGGAGGATTTCCCGTGGGTCGCCCACGTTCAGCTGTTTTCCTGCTATCACAACCCGCATGGGTGACCGCGGCCGTCGTCTGATGCTCATTGATTAAAGCTATATCTGGTGTGTTTCGATTGGTTCTGTCGCCACCGTTCTTGGTAAGACATGGGAGGCTTCCGAAGCCGCGCAAAATAAGACTCACTTGGTTACTGAGTCAATGACCTAACCCGAATTATTCACGGTGCGGCGTTTAATGGTTGGTGAGCATGGATTAACCTGTTGAGATTCTGTATGATTTTGGTATC
>JAQBTY010000435.1 GCA_027624735.1 Pseudomonadota bacterium
GTACCCTCTCCCGCGCGCGGGAGAGGGAAGGGGCCCGCGATGCGCTTGCATCGTGGGAAGGGTGAGGGGGCTTTTTGGGTCAACGTCTATTCGGCGTCGCCAGCCGCTTTTCGTTTTTCCAGCGCCTCGATTTCCGCCGCGGTCTTGCCCCATAGCGGCGGGTCTTTCAGATATTCTTCTTCCTCCGGCGTGTTTTGACGCCCCATCACGTCGTTGCGATGCGGGAAGCGGCCAAACCGTTTTATCGCCTCGTGATGGCCGATGGCGGACTTCAGGGATTCTTCACTATCGAGACCTTTGTACAGAACCAGCCCCCGTTCCTGGTCGGCCAATTCCTCGCTGTGTTCGAACGGCAGGTAGCAGAATGTCTTGGGCCAGCGGGATAAATATTTGTCGTAACCCTGGTCAACGGCGTGTCGGGCTAAATCCCGCGCCCGCGGATCCGTAGCAAAGGCCCGCGCCGTGCCGCGGAAAATGTTTCTGGGGAATTGATCGAGGCTCACGATCAGCGCCAGGCATTCTTCGGCGCTGTCCTTGAAATGGTCAAGCGCGCCGCTGGCGGCCTGCTCATGGACACCGGTGAATTGCGCAATTAGCCGCGCATCGAATTCAGGGGTCGAGCGAAACCACACAGCGCGCTTTTCCAAATCGGTACTCAAATCGGTAGTCGCGAACCAGAACGTCAAAATTTCTTTCGCGAGCGGATCCATGAAACGCTTCTCCGTATTCACCAGTCCCCGACGGCGCGGAAAGGGATTTTGCGAGGGCCGAGTTTATGACATGGTCGGGCTTATGACCATATCCGTTCAACTTGCTACCTATTTTCCCGACCATTTCAGGGTCCTGATCCTCGATAACGAGGTGACCCTTGATGCGTTTATCACCGAGCCGCCGCTGCCGTGGGTGCGGCTGATGGCCATGGATGGCGCCTACCGTGTAACGGGGACGTACCCGACGGTCCTGACCAAGGCTGAATCGGACCGCGAGGAAATGAACTGGGATCGCGTCTCGGATGCGGCGATTTGCGCCGCGTTGCTGGATCTCGACGTATCGGTGGATATGGTTGCGTTTGGCAATAACGCGGGGCAGGGGATGCGCCTTGCCAACGCGTTGCCCGTGTCGCGGCGGGCCGAGCACGGCGTCGTCATTTACGGCAGGTCGCTACCGGAACAGCCGGTCTATGAAGCGGCTGGCTATCGGCGGTTCTGCGCGCGCGACGAATTGCTGTCTGTTGTGGCGCCGTTGGCTGAACGGGCGGGCCGTAAACCGGCGCTCGCCTTCATCAATACCATTGAGCATAACGAGCAGAACTATCACACGCCCTGGACCGGATGAACCTGCTAATTTGGCGGTAGATCAGGCGCCATGACCGCACCGGCACGAAAATACGACTATACGCGCTATAACCAGTACGACGTGCTGCGGTTGAATTGGGCGTACTGGATGATCACCCTGTTTCTGTCACGCCACCTGGTTCTGTTGATGCTGATTGGCGTTTCGGCCGGCCGGGGTGGCGGGGGGCCACGCAATCCCGCGCTGGCCGCGCTGCTTGAACCGGTGTTCTTCGTGTCGGACCTGCCGGCCCTTCTGTTGCTGTTTGTTGCCGGCGCGCGGCTGCCGAAAAGCGGCAAAATGGCACGGTTTTTATGGCGCCAGGGCCGCTACTTGCTGCTGTCGTCCTCGGGTCTTTATATTGGGTTGCTGTTCTGGTGGCAGGGCCTCGATTTTACCGGGTTTCAGCCGGTGCCCTGGGGTCTTTTCGCGGTCAATCTCGCCTTGATGGCCTATGTGATGAGATCCCCCTATCTGCGGGATCTTTTTGCGCAGTTTCCCGCCCCCGACGCGGATCCGGATACATAGGCGATGGACGATCATCCCGATATCGCGATCATTGGCGGCGGTATCGTCGGCATCACGTCGGCGCTGGAACTGCGGCGCCGGGGCCATCGGGTTGTTCTGCTCGATCGTGGCCAGCCGGGGCGCGAGACGTCCTACGGCAATACCGGCGTTCTATCGGATGCATCCATCGTGATCGTCAATAATCCAGGTCTGTTGAAGCAGCTTCCGAAGCTGGTCCGCAACACCGGGCTCAAGCTGCGCTATAGTCCCGCCTTCGTCCTGAAACGCCTGTTCTGGGTGTTGCGCTTTCTGAGCTATTGTACAAGGCGCCATTTCGAGCACGCGGCGGCAGCGCTGCGGGCAATCCAGGTGCTGTCTCTCGGCATCCACAAGGCGCTGATCGCGGAAGCGGGCGTTGATCATTTGTTGCGCCACACGGGCTGGCTCAAGGTCTTCCGCAGCCAGGAAAGTTTCCGCGCCTATGATATGGAGCGTGGCGTGCTGGAGAAAACCGGCGTGCGACACACCGTCTTCAGCGCCGATCAACTGGCCCAGATCGAACCAGGACTGGCGCGGGTCTTCGTTGCCGGCGTGCTGATGGAAGATACCTGCAGCGTGTCCAGCCCGGCGGCCCTGTGTGATGCCTATGTCGCGCTGTTTGTCGCCGCCGGCGGCGAGGTTCGACAGGCCGCGGTAACCGGGCTTGAGCGCACGCCCGATAATAAATGGCGGGTCATTCTGGATCAGGCGCCGCCCATCGAAGCAAATTCTGTGGTGCTTGCCGCCGGCCCATGGTCGGCGGAAATCGCCGCCTGGCTGGGCTATAAAATCCCCATGGCGTGGGAGCGGGGCTATCATGTGCATCTGGAACCGGGCGAGGGCCCGGCCCTGACGCGGGCGGTTCACGATATCGACCGAGGCTATGTCATGTCGCCGCAATTGCAGGGCGTCCGGGTCACCTCGGGGTCGGAGCTTACGGATCGTGACGCGCCGCCGAACTATGCCCAGATCAATGAGGTGGCCGCCATGGCGCGCGATGTAGCGGGTTTGGGCGAGGCGGTCGAGAACACGCCCTGGATGGGCCGTCGCCCGACTCTGGTCGACAGCCTGCCCATGATCGGCAAGGCGCCGCGCCATGACGATCTGTGGTTCAATTTCGGCCACCACCATACCGGACTCAGCATGTCGGCCGGCAGCGCCCGGATCATCGCCGATCTGATCGACGGAAAAGCGCCCCCCATCGATGCCACGCCGTTTCGCCCCAATCGGTTCCGGCTGTGATCTGTCTTAATGCGGCAAAGTCCCCCTCCCTAACCCTCCCCCGCGGCGGGGGAGGGGATTAAGAGTGCTCGTCATTGAAATTATTTCCTCCCCCCGTTTCGGGGGGAGGTTAGGAGGGGGGCTGCTGGATATAACCAATCGATCGATGCTTTACGTATCCATCGATCCGAACTCGGCTTTCCATTCGTCCATGAGCTGAAGGCGGTTCATCTTGCCGCGTTCGGTCTTGGGCAGATGGTCACGCACGATGACTTGCTTGGGGATGCGGAAGGCCGGCAGCTTGCCGATGCAATGGGCCAGAACTCCGTTTTCCGTTACCGACTGGCCGGCCTTGGCGGCGACATAGCACACCACTTCCTCGCCATAGATGGCGTGGGGCACGCCGATGG
>JAQBTY010000022.1 GCA_027624735.1 Pseudomonadota bacterium
ATTGCGAGAGTATTTTGACCGCATTACGAAATAAAGTTGAGAAATCTGCGACCAGTAGAGGGTGGTGGAGGGGGGTGATAAGGTATTTTCCATCCCATAAGTGTATCAAAAGTGTATTTCGTGGTATAACTAACCAACGGAAAAATAACGATTTCCATATTTGGTGTATCAAAGGAGTATCGGCAAATGAGTAAAAATAAAGTAATAGAATCAACGACTTGTGAAGGTGAGTGGCAATTTTGGGTGGACCGCGGCGGCACCTTTACTGATTTAGTCGCGCAGAAGCCGGACGGCACGCTGATTACGCATAAGCTGCTCTCAGAAAATCCGGAACGCTACAAGGATGCGGCCATCCAGGGTATCCGCGACCTTCTTGGTCTCGAAGACGGCGCGCCGATACCCTTTGACTCAATTGACACGGTCAAGATGGGGACGACGGTCGCGACCAACGCCCTCCTGGAGCGGAAGGGCGAGCGTACAGTCCTTTGCATTACGAAAGGCTTCGGCGATGCCTTGCGTATCGGTTATCAGAACCGGCCCCATCTGTTCGTTCGTCATATCGTGTTACCGGAATTGCTCTATGAGCGCGTCGTCGAGGTCGACGAACGGACGTCGGCGGATGGTCACGTGCTCATCCCGCTCGATCTGGAATCTACACGCAGGGATCTGGAAAAAGCTTACGCCGACGGTATTCGTTCAGCCGCTGTGGTGTTCGTGCATGGCTATCGGCATCACGACCATGAAAAGGCGGTTGCCGAGTTAGCGCGCAAGATCGGCTTCGACCAGGTATCGGTCTCGCACGAAGTAAGCCCGCTGATGAAGCTGGTCGGACGTGGCGACACTACCGTGGTCGATGCCTATGTGTCGCCTATCCTGCGACGATACGTCAATCTCGTCCGCGGCGAGCTCGGCGATGCCAGGCTGATGTTCATGCAGTCCAATGGCGGTCTAACCGATGCCAGGTATTTTCGCGGCAAGGACAGTATTCTGTCCGGTCCGGCCGGCGGCATCGTCGGCGCTGTACAGACCTCCGCCATGGCGGGATATGACAAGATTATCAGTTTCGATATGGGTGGGACGTCCACCGACGTTGCGCATTATGACGGCGAATACGAACGCGCCTTCGAAACATTGGTTGCCGGTGTCCGCATGCGCGCACCCATGATGCGGATACATACCGTTGCGGCGGGCGGCGGCTCAATCCTTCATTTCGACGGCAGCCGCTACCGCGTCGGCCCAGATTCCGCGGGGGCAAATCCCGGCCCGGCGTGCTACCGCCGCGGCGGCCCGCTTTGCGTGACAGACGCCAACGTTATGGTCGGCAAGATCCAGGCCGATCTTTTCCCCAAGGTGTTCGGCCCCAACGCCGACGAGGCCCTGGATGAGGACGTCGTCCGTGAGAAATTCACCGCCCTCGCCGCTGAAATCGAAAAGGCGACCGGCGACAAGCGAACGCCAGTGGAAGTCGCCGAAGGCTTCCTGATGATCGCGGTCGAGAATATGGCTAAGGCGATCAAGCAAATCTCTATCCAGCGCGGCTATGACGTCACTGAATACACCCTCAACTGCTTTGGTGGTGCCGGCGGACAGCATGCCTGTCTGGTGGCGGACTCACTCGGTATTTCCCGCGTGTTCGTCCATCCGTTCGCCGGTGTCCTGTCCGCCTATGGCATGGGCCTCGCCGATCTCCGGATCATGCGTGAGCGCGCCGTCGAGATCGTCCTGGACGACACCATGATCGGCGACGTGAACAAGATCCTCGATGAGATGGAAGCCGATGGCCGCGCCGAGATGGAGAAGCAGGGTGGCGATCCGGCGCGTACGTATGTGCAACGCAAGGCATTGCTTCGCTATGAAGGCACCGATTCACCCCTGATCGTGGATTTCACCGACAAGGCCGGCATGGTTAAGGAATTCGAGGAAGCCCATCATCTGCAATATGGCTTCATCGCGCCCGAAAAATCCCATATTGTGGAGGCTGTGACCGCCGAGGTCATATCCCCGTCAGCCGAAGTCATGGAACCCGAAGTGGCCGGCGGCAGCGACGGCGACGTCCCGGTCCTGGGCACGGCCGAAACCTATATGGCAAGTGCCCGTCATCAGACCAACCTGTATGACAGGGATACCATGAAGCCGGGCAGCCGGGTCGATGGACCCGCCGTGATTATGGATTCCAACGCCACCACGGTGATCGAGCCGGGCTGGGCCGCGGAGATCAACAAGTTCGATCAGATGATCATCAACCGTGTGGTGCCGCGTCCCGGCCAATCCTCGGTGGGCACCGACGTGGATCCGGTCATGCTCGAGGTGTTCAACAATCTGTTCATGTCAATCGCCGAACAGATGGGTGTGGTGCTGCAGAACACGTCCTACTCGGTCAACATCAAGGAGCGTCTGGATTTCTCCTGTGCGATTTTCGCCGCCGACAGCTCACTGGTCGCCAATGCCCCCCACATTCCGGTCCATCTCGGCTCCATGAGCGAGAGTGTGAAGACCATCGCCGAGCAGCGCGCGGGGACCATCGTTCCCGGTGACGTGTTCATGCTGAACACGCCCTACAATGGTGGCACCCATCTGCCCGACGTCACCGTCATCACGCCGGTGTTTGACACTGCCGGCAAGGACATATTGTTTTATGTCGCCGCACGCGGGCATCATGCAGACATCGGTGGCATCACGCCGGGTTCGGTCCCGCCCACCAGCACACACATCGACGAGGAAGGTGTCCTGATCGACAATTTCCAGCTGGTCTCGGGCGGCAGGCTTCTCGAGAAGGAAACCGAGGAACTGTTCACCACCGCGCCCTACCCGACGCGGAATTTCCATCACAATCTGGCGGATCTGAAGGCCCATATCGCGGGCAACGAAAAAGGCGTCCAGGAACTGCGCAAGATGGTCGACCATTTCGGTCTCGATGTGGTTCATGCCTACATGAAACACGTCCAGGACAATGCGGAGGAATGCGTCCGCCGCGTGCTTTCGGTCATCACCGACGGCTCTTACGAATACGAGATGGATTCCGGCGCCATGATCTGCGTCGACATCAAAATCGATCAGAAGAAGCGCGAGGCCACCATCGACTTCACCGGCACCTCGCCGCAGCAGAACAGCAACTTCAACGCCCCGTCATCGGTGTGCATGGCGGCCGTGCTCTATGTTTTCCGCCTCATGGTGGATGACGAGATTCCCCTGAATGCAGGCTGTCTGAAACCGCTCAACGTCATTATTCCCAAGGGGTGCATGCTGGCGCCGGAATATCCCGCCGCCGTGGTGGCCGGGAACGTGGAAACCTCGCAGGCGGTCACCAATGCGCTGATTGGCGCGCTGGGCATCATGGCGGCCGGTCAGGGCACCATGAACAACTTCACCTTCGGCAATGAAGCCGGTTATCAGAACTATGAGACCATCTGCGGTGGTGCCGGCGCCGGGCCCGACTTCGAAGGGACCGATGCCATCCACACCCATATGACCAACACCCGGGCGACCGATCCGGAAATTCTGGAATGGCGTTTCCCGGTGGTGGTGGAATCCTTCTCTATCCGTCACGGCTCCGGCGGCAAGGGCAAACATACCGGCGGCAACGGCATCATCCGCCGTGTTCGCTTCGAGGAAGAAATGACTGCGGCCATCGTCTCCAGCCATCGCCGCGTGCCGCCCTTCGGTGTCGCCGGTGGCGAACCGGGCAAGTGCGGGCACAATTATGTGGAACGCGCCGACGGGACGATCACCGAGCTTACCGGGACCGACATGGCGCAAATGAATCCGGGCGATGTGTTCGTGATTGAGACACCAGGCGGTGGCGGCTACGGGAAGGCTTAGCTAATCGCCCTGGAATGTTGCCAAGCCCACCTCCCCTGTCCCCTCCCCCCAATGGGCGGAGGGGGACGCGGTTGCACCAACACGACATCCTAGACTAACTCCCTCTCCGCCCTTCAGGGGGGAGAGGGTTGGGGTGAGGTGGGTCCCCGCAGACATATTCGGCATTGGCAGGCCCTGCACGCAGGGCACAGTCCTGACCAGTTACATCCCCATATAGGCGCGACGGATATCGGCATTGTCGGCCAGATCGTCGGTCTTGCCGCTGATAGTCACCCTACCGGTTTCGACGACGAAAGCGTACTCGGCCAATTCGAACGCGGTCAGTATATCCTGCTCAACCAGCAGGATTGAAATGCCGTTTCGGTTGATCTCCAGTAGTGCTTCGCTTAGCCGTTCCACCGCCCGCGGCGCCAGCCCCAGGGACAATTCATCGATCATCATAAGTTTCGGACGCGACATGATCGCCCGAGCGATGGCGCACATTTGCTGCTCGCCGCCCGACAAGGTCGTTGCATCCTGTTTGAAGCGTTCCATGAGAATGGGAAAGATAGAATAGACAAACTCCAGATCACGTTCGATATCGGCCTTTGAATCGGTCCTCAGATAGGCGCCCAGCATCAGATTGTCGCGAACGCTCAGACCCTTGAACAGACGGCGGCCTTCCGGAACCTGTGCGATCCCGCTGTGCAGGACAACATCGGATGCGGCACCGGTAATGTCCTGCCCGGCGAAACTGACCTGTCCTCCGGTCGCCGCGACGAGCCCCGATATGGTACGCAGCAACGTGGTCTTGCCGGCGCCATTGGAGCCGACAATGCTAACGATCCCCCCTTGGGGCACCTCCAGATCGATACCCCACAGAACCTGGACGTCGCCATAGCCGGATGTCACCTCTTTAACAGTGAGCAGCGCATCAGCCACCGGCAAGCTCCCGGTGTCGGGCTGCATAGCGGGTGCCGAGATAGGCCTCGATAACCTTGTCGTCGTGGACGATTTCCTCCGGCGTCCCTTCGGATATGAGCTCGCCGTGATGGAGGACGAGGATGCGTTCGCTGGCCGACATCACCACCTTCATCAGATGTTCGATGATCATGATCGTAATACCCCGGTCGGAGATCTTGCGGATCAGTTCCAGCGCGCCATCGATTTCAGAGGGGTTCAACCCGGCATTGACCTCATCGAGCAGCAGTACGCGCGGGTTCATCGCCAGACTCTTGGCGAGTTCCAGCCGCTTGCGGTTGGGTAAGGTAAGTGATGCCGCTGGCGTCCGGGCCAGATCTTGCAGACCCACGAACTCAAGATGCGTCATGGCTTCCTCTTCCGCAACAGCACGGTTTTTTGCATTCGCTGCGAACAGCGCACCGGCGGATACGTTCTCGATCACCGACATTTCCGGAAAGGGCTGGACGATCTGAAAGGTGCGGGCAATACCGCGCCTGGCCGCCTGAAACGGCCGCTGTCGGGTGATATCGAGGCCGTCGCAAGTGATCTCGCCAGCATCGGCTGTTTGCGTGCCAGTCATGAGATTGACAAGCGTCGTCTTGCCAGCGCCATTGGGGCCGATCAGGGCGACGATCTCGCCGGCCGTGAGGGTGAAGCTCACGTTCTGTACGGCCTGGATACCGCCAAACGACTTACTGACGCCCGTCACACGAAGAATGGTCTTGCCGTCTGTCATCCTTCCCCCTTCCCGATCTTGGAGAAAAGACGGCGAAACGGCATCTTCAACAGACCACCGGGCAGGAAAAAAATCAGCACGACGATCACCAGCCCAAGGATAGCCCGATTGTATTCCAGGAACTGGGCCCAGATGAATTCCTCCATGATCACAAAGGAAGCCGCGCCGAGAATGGGGCCAAGGACAGTCCCGGTGCCACCCAGCATGGCCATGACCGGGACTTTCAGGCTCAGCAGGACATCGAAGGTATCATTCGGGTCGATATAATTGGTCCAGGACGCGTAGACCGCGCCAATGGTCCCGCAGAACATTGCCGACAGGCCGAAGGCGATGATCTTGTAGCGGGTCGTGTCGATACCGACCATGTCGGCGGCGTCTTCGTTCTGGTGAATACAGCGGAAACCGAACCCCAGTCGGCTGCGATCCACGGCAATTGTGACGGCGAACACCATCAGCGCAATGGCCAGCATGATATAGAGGAATATCTGCCCCACCACTTCGGGCCCGCCCGGGAAAATTGGGACGTTGAGGCCGTCGCCGCCGCCTGTGAAGCTGCTCCAGCTTGAAATGATCAGCCGCAACAACTCCACCGTGGCGAAGGAGCCGATGGCAAAATAATGGCCGCGGAGGCGCAGTACCGCGTATCCCAGCATGACCGAAAAGACACCCACCAGCACGGTCGCAACCAACCACGCGACCGGCATGGGAACGCCATGGCGCTGGCACAGCGCACCGGTATAGGCACCCAAGCCGTAAAAAGCCGCTGTCGCAAACGACGGGTAACCAACATAGCCACCAATGAAATTCCACGACAAAGCCAATGCGGCGTACAGACAGATAAAGGTCGCTGTGCGCATGAGGTAATTGTCGCCGAAATAGGGCAGCGCAAGCAGAACCGCGACGGCAACGCCAAGGATCACATAACCGCGCGTCATTCGTAGCCCTTCCTGCCGAGCAGACCGGTGGGACGCGTCAGCAACAGCAGCAGCATCAGCGCGAAGCCGATAGTGACGGCATGCTCCGGGCCCAGCCAGTGGCCTGCAAAGCTTTCGATCAGGCCGAGCACCAGCCCTCCCACAAGAGCGCCCGAAACACCGCCAAGGCCGCCGATCACGCAAACCACGAATGCCTTGCCGAGGAACAATCCGGTCAGATTTGTCGTTACAGGGAAGACGGTCGCCAGCAAACTGCCGGTCGCACCGGCCATCAGCGCCCCGATGCCGAAGGTAATGGCATAGATATGATTGACGCGGATGCCCATCAGGGCCGCTGCGTCACGGTCCATGCGGACAGCAACGATGGCGCGGCCGGTGCGCGACGTCCGCAGGATCCAGAACAGCAGGCCGGTCAACAGCAAAGCCAGCGCCATCGCCGCGATGCGGTCGTACGGCATCAAAATATCGCCAATTTCAAGACGCCCGAAATCCAGCGTGATGCGCCGCGGCGTCGCCGACCAGGCAACCGTCATGGCGTTGTACATGATCATGTCGAGCCCGAATGTCAGCGTCAGTGTGGTCAGGACCGGCTGCATGACCACCTTGTTTATCAAACCTCTCTGGATTGCATATCCCAGGATGAACAAAGCGGCGCCGGCGATCGGAATCGACAGGAACGGATGAATGCCAAGGTGGACCTGGCCAAAAAACGCGATATAGCCGCCGAGAATGATGAACGAGCCATGCAGCATGTTGATGACGTTGAGAACGCCCCATACCAGCGAGAATCCCACCGCGATACAGGCATAGAGAGCCCCCAGGACAATGCCGTTCGCCAAGATCTGGAGTTCCATGAGCGCGCTCGACCGAGAAGATTATTATGGATCGCCGTAAATATCAGCCCTTCGCGGTAATCGGGAGCAAACTGGATACTCCCGGCTACCGCAAAGGGTGGTCATGGCAATACCGTTACTTCGGCACGGCCACCATTTTTGCTTGCTCGATACTAGACGGCGCCAACACGACTAGTTTGCCCTTCTGTACTTGAATGATCGGCAGTTTCCGGGCTTGGTTCATGCCGTTGGAACCGAATTTGATCGGCCCGTAGAAGGTGACAATATCAAGCTCGGTCAAGGCCTTGCGGACCTTGGCACGGTCAATGGAACCGGCCTTTTCAATCGCTTTTTGAAGGGCGATCAAGGCCGCCGCCGACGAAGCGTGAACATAGTCCGGGTCATGGCCTTCGCGCTTAATGAATGCCTTATAGAAATTCTGCGTCGACCCGAACACGTCATCGCTTTTGTATTGGGCCGCATGATGCCACCAAGATGCGCTGGTCACCCCTTCTGCAAGCTTGCCAAGCCCGTCGACGAATTCCTTATAGGCGGGTCCAGCAATCATGGTGACGATGGGAGCATGAACACCCAAATCAGCCATCTGCTTGCGGGCCAAAACGAGATCGGCCGTGTAGCCGGTCACGTAAATCCAGTCCGGCTTGAGCGATTTGATCCGCGACAGGGACGAGGAATGATCGAGCGTTCCCACCGGGTAAAGCTCGTCATAGACCACCTTATAGCCAAATTTCTTCGCGTCTTTGGACAAGGCCTTGGCCATGGATTTGGGGAAAACATCGTTGCGGCCTAGGATCGCCACTTTTTTGGCGTTGGGCATAGCCATTTTGAAATGTTTGAACATGGCATCGGTCAGGCCGGTGTTGGGTGCCAGGGTGCCGAACAGGTTCTTGAAACCCTGGTTATAGACCGAGAGCGATGACGATACTGAGGCCAGCATAGGCACGCCGTAGCGTTCGGCGACGGCCGCGACGATTTTCGTATGGCCCGACCCGAATGGCGCGGACAAAAAATTCACCTTGTCGCTGGTGATCAGTTTTTCCGCGACCTGCTGGGCCCGTTTGCCGTTGGTCTGATAATCATATTCGACCAACTCCACTTTCATCCTCTTATTGCCAACCTTGATGCCACCGGCCGCATTGACGCGTTTGAGCCACATGTCATAAGCAATTTTCTGTTTCTTGCCTTCATCCGCGAGACCCCCGGTCAGGGCAAGCGGTGTACCGATCTTGATGACGCCCTGAGACGCAGCAACAGTAGCGCCAAAAACAAAGGCAACGGCACTAGCGGATGCGACCGCGAGAGCCATTCTTCTGGTAATGGTTGTATGCATGTTCATCTCCCTCGTTGAAGTTGGCCCGGTTGTCCGGGGTCTCACTATGGAACTAACTCGGTAGCTACGCGGTAACTCACGCGAACGCGTCGTGTGTCAAAGTCTAGTCGTCGGTGCTTGCGGTTTCCTTGGCATGAAGTCGTGTCAGCCGATTGCCGGCAGGATCTTTTCGGCGATCAACTCGATCTGATCCATCTCGAAGCGATAGGGCACCAGCGTGATCTGTTGGACGCCAGCCTTGATATGCTCCTGAAGCTGCTCGATACATTCGTCAGCCGTACCCATAATCGCACTTTCGGTGGTTGAATCGCTCCAACCGGCGAAATCCCATTCCGTGGTCAGCCATTTATGCATCGGCTCTTCCACCTCCTTGCGGGACTTGCCCACATAGATGGGGAGCTGGTTAATACTCTTGAGTGTATCCGGGTCCTTGCCGGCTTCTTCGGCGAAGCGGCGGACTTTGTCCCAGGATTTTGTGAAACCCTCAGGGGTGTAATAGTAGGTCAGCCAGCCATCACCGGCCACCGCGGCGCGTTTAAGCACTCGGTCCACATAGCCACCGATCAGAATGGGCGGTCGCGGGTTCTGGACCGGCTTGGGAAACATGACGGCCTCGCGCAGTTCATAGGGTGGGTAACTGGCGGTCACCGAATCCTCCGTCCATAAACGGGTCAGGATTTCCAGATTCATATCCATAATTTTGCCGCGCTTGTTGAACGGCACCCCGAGGGCGTCAAATTCACGCTTGTACCAGCCCGACGCCATGCCCAGCGTCAGCCTGCCGTTGGAAATCTGATCGATGCTCGAAAGCTGCTTGGCCAGCATCACCGGGTTGCGTGCCGGCAACACCAGAATGCCGGTACCGATGCGAATCCGTTCGGTGCGCGCGGCAACGGCGGTTAGCACCGAGAGAGAATCCAGAATTGGGAAATGCGGATCGACACCGAGCAGCGCGTGGTCCCATACCCATACGGATTCATAGCCGAGCTCTTCCACCCGGACGCCATAATCGATCAGCCCCTGAGGATCGGGCATCTTCGGATAGGCGGTGAAATTTTGCATCGCGATGCCGAGGATTTTGCTGGCCATATAATTCTCCCTTTTTCGGTTATTCAGCCGATATAGACCCGGTCGGGGTCTAGATTGCGCAGAAACGCGATCTCTTCCTCCTTCGGGGGTTCGGTAATTTTAAGGTTATCTGCGAACAGCAGATCGAAGCCGGTCTTGTCTCGCACTTCCTCGCTTGTGACTCCGTCATGCAGCGCCTCGACCTTCATGCGCTTGCTGTCCGCATCGAATCCCATGACGGCGAGGTCAGTGACCACCTGTGATGGCCCGCCGGTGATCAGCCCGTCGTCGGCACGGCTGGTGCCGCCATGCCAGAAGCCGGTGCTCGTAACAAAATCGACATTTTCCACCAGACGGCGCTTCTCATGCACCATGGCGACGATCACCTTCGTCAGGCTAGCGATGTCGTTGCCGCCCCCGGTACCGGGAAGCCTTATTTTCGGGTCGTCGGCATCGCCGATAAATGAGCTATTCAAATTGCCATATTGATCGACCTGGGCGCCCCCCATGAAGCCGATATCCACATAGCCGCGCTGCAACAGCAGCAGGACATCGGTGTTGGACAACACCATATTGGCGCGCCGCGTGCAGCGTTGTTCATTGGTCGAGGGCGGTAATTCGCCAGGGACGATGAAAGGGCCCAGTACGCCGCCTTCAAATAGGATCGTGAGACCGGGCGCATGCATGGCCTGAGCCAGCGTCGCTGCCAGAAGCGGTATCCCGACGCCGGCAAAAATCGTCTGGCCGTCTTCGAGTACGCGGCTACTCATCACCGCCAGCAGTTCGGACGTGGTGTAAGCATCCTCAGTCATTGTAGATACTCCGACCGCGAACACCGGCATCCACAAGGTTCTCCATCCCCAGCAGATCGAGGTAGGCGGCCCAGCTCTCGGGCTCCTTGATATATTTCTGGATATATTCCTTCACGCCGGCTTCGGGATCGGACCTTATCATGTTGGCGTAATTATCAAGATTCGGCAGGAACGGCTCGTAAACGCCATAGCATTCGTGGGGCGCGCAGCCATAGGGCACTTCGACCACCGCATCCACCGTCACGAAGGGAATCCTGGTTAGGTCGGGTGCTCGGCGGATCTGATCGTTGGAGACAATGCGCTCGGTCGTCAGGATGACGCGGTTGGCGGCCATGGCGATATCGGCGTCCATGAAAGGCAGCCCGTCCATCTGCGCATTGCCATACTGATCACACCGCTGGACGTGGATCAGCGCTACGTCGGGATTGAGCGCCGGCACCAGAAGTACTTTCTCGCCGGTGAACGGACAGGCCATCTCCTTGGTTTGATCTATACGCCCGCCCACGTCGGACGCCATCATGGTTCGGGTCGGCATGAACGGTATACCCATGGCGCCGGCGCGGTAGCGCAGCCCCATCGCCATGTGGCTCCATTCCTCGAAGGTCGCTTGTTTGGTTTCGGTGTAATGGCGCATCACCTTGGAGACACCCCAAACGATCCCCTGGCTGAACCAGCTGGTCATGATGTGATTGCTGACGCCCGAACCGTAAAACAGATCGCCCTCGGTCGAGGTGATGCTGCGCGACACCGTGAGATCCTTTTTACCCGCGCGGATCAGCGACCACACCATGGCCATGGGCGTGCGCGACAGGGTACAGCCGCCGATGGCCACATGATCGCCATCCTTCACGACCGCCGCGGCCTCTTCCAGCGTCATGACTTTGTCGCGAAGGCTGCGGTCGCGAGCGCGGGTTTCCTCGCGCAGTTCCAGATAGGATTTTGTCAAATCAGTCCCCCCATCCGATCACGCCATGCCGGTCTTCGCATTGAAGTCTTCGATGGCGCGGTCCCAGGCGGGCAGCGTATCCACAAGACCCCGCCAGAAGGACTGGTCGCGGCGGCTATCGAAATCCGACAACTCAATCCCCTGCTGCTCGACCCAGGTGAAATAGCCAAGATTGAAGATGCGGTTACGGTCACGGTGGCTGAGTTCGAGATAATGATCGTTGTCGAGCCCGGCGAGATGCTGGCCGAACACTTCGCCGGCCGACACTGCATCGAAGCCATTGGGGAAATCGCGCGCAATGGATTTTTCGCGTTCGCTTTCATACAAAACCGCGCCATCTGTCGCGACGGTGACGACCAAATCGTTTTCAGTGAGATCGTAATAGCGGGCGGTCTTGATTGCCGCCAGCGTGTTGGCGATGCCCGACAGCCCGAAATTCTCCAGCTGGGCCACCAGCACCGGATCCAGACCCCGGCGCTTGGCCAGATACTCTCGTCCCACATCGGTGTTGAACAGCACATCGAGCGCGTCGCAGCTGGCGTCCGACACGCCGGTCACCACGTCGCTGTTCATGACGTTCTGGATCAACGGAACATGCTTGTCGCCGATGCCCTGGATGTTGTGCGCGCCGTAGCCGTTATAGAGCATGGTCGGGCACTCGATGGGCTCGACGGCCACGATCTTCGTCCCCTGCTCCTGTTTCAGATAATCGCCGGCCCCCAGTGTCCCCGCCGAGCCGGTCCCCGATACAAAGGCAGCCAGCTGAAGGTTCGGGTTTGACGCCCTCAATTGCGAGAATATGGCTTCCAGCGCCGGTCCGGTGCAGGCCACATGGGCGAGATAATTGGCGAATTCGGAGAACTGGTTGAGGATGACGTTGGTGCTGTCAGCCTCCAACTCGTTACACTTGTCATAGATCTCTTTGACGTTGCTCTCTGAACCCGGGGTGCGGATGATATCCTGGCTGTTGCCGACCCAGTTCTGCAGCCAGTCGAACCGCTCCGCGCTCATCCCTTCGGGCAACACCGCAACGCCTCGCACACCCAAAATGCGCGAAACCGCGACCCCGCCGCGACAGTAATTGCCGGTGGATGGCCAGATGGCCCGGTGCTGCGCCGGATCGAACTGCCCGGTCACGATGCGCGTCACCAGACAGGCATAGGCCGGGAGTACCTTGTGCGAGCCGATCATGGGAAAGCGGTTGCCAAACGCGACGGCGATTTGCGCGTCTACGCCGGTCAACTCTTTTGGCAGCAACAGAAAGCCGGGCACGTCGACCCGGCCGGTCCGATCCGCGTCGTTATACCAATTTACCCGGAACAGATTGGCGGCGTGCGCTTCCTGTGGGTTGATCGCCGCGAGGTCCGAAACTACGTCCGCCGGGATCAGGGTGGGATCAACCAATTGGGCAAATGTTGGCAGCCGGACATGCGCATCGCGCAAATGATTTACGGCGCTGTCATAGACACCGCTATCGACAATCTCCGTCGAAATACCGAAAGCCCCCATCACGGGCACGCAAAGTCAATATCGAACACGGCAGCCTCAAAAACGCCAAAATTTCCCTGAGGGCATGGTTGGAATTATAGGCCTGATAAAAGGGATTGTCACCGTGGTGTCGGTCTAATGCCAACCAGTTTCCAATATTAGCGATGACCGCGCTATCAGGCCGCCAACTGATGCCACTTTGCCGAAGTGGCGGATGGGTTCTGTATGAATATATCAAGTCCAAGGGAGATTTTCTCCACATCCGTGGACAATTTATTTACGGCCTCATACAGTGCGGTTTAGCGCGGTGGGAGAACTACGAGACTCACCACACCGAAATAAGAATGTCTAGGACATCTGACTGGCTTAACCGGGAGAAGGGTAGTTGGCACACGCGAACGGCGTTGGCGCCAGTGTTCTGAGGAAAGAAGACGACCGCTTTTTACGCGGGCAGGGCCAATATATAGGGGACATCTCGCTCGATCGAACACGAGAGATCGCCTTTGTTCGTGCTCCCGTCGCCCACGCACGTTTACTTGGCATCCAAATACCGGAATCTCTCCGGTCTTCGGTCTTCACGGCTAATGACCTGACCGGTGTAAAACCAATCAGGGCGGTTTCGCCGCTTCCTGGTTTTAAGCCGTCCGAGCAGCATCCGCTGGTCACCGAAAAGATCCGGCATGTCGGTGAACTGATCGCGATGTGTGTGGCCGATACGCGGGCGGAAGCCGAGGATATAGCAAACCAGATCACGGTGGATTACGAAGCGCTGCCGGCGGTGGTTGATATGTTGGACGCTCAATTGCCGGATGCGCCGCGCGTGCACGATGAGTGGAGCGACAATATCTACCTCGAGGTCGGCTTTGACGGTGATATTGAGTCTGCTGCACGACAGGCGCCGGTGAAAGTAACACGCCAATTGCGCACCTCCCGTCAGGTCATGTCTCCCATTGAGGGCCGCGGGTTTATCGCCCATTGGGATACACGATTGAATCAATTGGTCGTGCACGGCGCATCGCAATTTCCTCACGTGGTACGCTCCGGACTGGCCGGGGCCCTGCAAATTCCCGAGATTCAGGTCAGGGTCATTTCCCCCGATATCGGCGGTGGCTTCGGTTATAAGGCCATTGTCACGGGAGAAGAAATTTGCTTGTGCTGGCTCGCCATGCGGTGTGGCCATCCGGTGCGGTGGTTGGAAGATCGCCGTGAACAATTGACCGCGAACGCAAACTGCCGTGAACATTATTACGACATGACCGCTTTTGCCGACAAAAACGGCAAGATCTTGGCTTTCGATGCCACGGCAGTGGTCGATTCTGGCGCCTACTCGGCCTTCCCGTTCACCGCGGCAATCGAGGCCTCCCAGATCAGCGCGATACTTCCGGGGCCCTACGACCTCCCGGCGTATCGCTGCAGCACGGTTGCCGTTGCGACAAACAAAACACCACAATTACCGTATCGCGGCGTTGCCCGGCCGGGCTGTTGTTACGCGATGGAAGTGATGATCGATGCCATTGCCCGCGAAATTGGCATGGAACCGTATGAAGTCCGCCTCGCCAATTTGGTGGGGCCCGAGCAAATGCCTTTCGACAACGTTACGGACAAACATTTTGACAGTGGCGATTATCCCGAGCTTTTGCGCAAAGCTGTCACGGCGATCGATCTTGACGGCGTCCGCGAACGTCAAAAGAAGGGTGAGCCGGACGGACGGTTGATCGGGCTGGGCATTTCGATTTTTTCGGAACAGACCGCACACGGCGCCACCGCTGACGGCAAAAGGCGGGTCATGCATGAACAAGCATTTGCCCGGCTTACACCCGACGGCCGGCTCGATATTAGGGTTGGCATTCAATCCATCGGACAAGGTCTTGAAACAACGCTGGCACAGGTTGCCGTTGAACGCCTTGGCATCGAAATATCCCATATCCATGTGCGCCTTGGCGACACTGAACTCTCGCCTTACTCGAGCGGGGCCTGGGGGTCACGGGGCATGGTGTGGGCCGGGGGTGCGGTGGCGCGCGCCTGCGAAGAGATTGCGCGGAGAGTGGCAAGCATCGGGGCGGCCCTCCTTCAGACCGAAATCGCCTCTGTCGAGGTCAGGGATGGCGGCGTTTACGGCCCCGACGGCAGTATATCTATTGCCGATATTGCCAAAGCCTATTATCTCTCGCCCGCCGATCTGCCGGGAGACACTGACTCTCGCGGTCTTGAAACCACCGAGGGCTATGCCCCCGATTGTCTCACCGGTATTCATACCGGCTCTGCGCATGCGACCGTGGTCGCTGTCGATCCGGAAACCGGGGGTGTCGAGATACTCGACTATGTCATTGCCGAAGATGCGGGCATATTAGTTAATCCAATGATTGTTGACGGCCAGCTACGTGGTGGTGCGGCACAAGGGATCGGCACGGCGCTGTTCGAAGAAATGCCCTATGATGATCAAGGGCAGCCGCTGGCGTCGACCCTGGCGGAGTACCTTCTTCCCGGGACGACTGACGTACCAAATATTCGCCTGCTGCATATGGAAACCCCTTCGCCCTATACAAATTTCGGCCAAAAAGGCGTCGGAGAAGGAGGCGCGATTGGACCGGCAGGAGCGATCGCGAATGCGATCAACGATGCGCTGGCATCGCTTGGCGTTGAAATCTGCCGGATCCCCATCACGCCCCGCCGGATCATCGAGGCCATAGAGGAACAACGTCGATAATGGCGGACCGGCACCGGAAAATCAGCCATATAGAAACAGAAATCCTGGTCGTTGGCGGCGGCGGAGCCGGTATGTTTGCGGCAATTGCAGCCGCCCGTAATGGCGCCCAGGTGCTCCTCATCGACAAAAATGTTGTTGGCCGCGGTGGTGCGACCATCATGGCTCAAATGACCTGTGCGGCAGCACTTGGCGAGGAAGAGCCCGACGGCCCGGAGCAGCATTTGATCGATACGCTGGCGGCCGGCAGGGGGCTCTGCAATGAAGAGCTTGCCGCCCTCATATGTGAAAACGCGCCAAAACGTATCCGTGAACTCGAAGGCTGGAAAGTTCAGTGGGCCCGCCAGGAGAATGGCAAAATCCATCAGGTCATCGCGCCGGGCCATAGCCGAAAGCGATGTGTCTATGTCGATTTCCTGAAAACCGGCGCAGCAATATCTGCCGCGCTGCGCAATCAAGTTAGCCGCAATGATGCAATCCGAAAATTGAGCAATGTCAGTCTCACGGACCTCGTTACGCAGGATGGTGAGGTAATTGGCGCGACCGGGTTTGATATCTCTACCGCAACGCCAGTGACCATACAGGCAACGGCAACGATCCTGTGTCTGGGCGGCATGACCAAGATGTTCAGACGCACCACGGCGCCAAACAATATTGCCGGCGAAGGTCTGGGACTGGCCCTGCGCGCCGGCGCTAAAATTATCGATCTGGAATTCCTGCAGTTTTATCCAAACGGGCATTTGGCACCCCGAATGGTGGGGCTCGACCCGACGACGTGGGAACCGACCCGGGTAAAGTTGGGCGGTCGTCTGCTGAACGGTGAGGGAGAGGAATTCCTGCAAAATTACGGCGAGGGCAGCGGCGAACAATATAACACCACGCGCGACACGTTGACACACGCCATGTACAAGGAAGTCGAACTGGGCCGCGGTAGCCCTCATGGCGGTGTCTTTCTCTCGTTTCAGCACATCGACCAGAATGAGCTGGAAAAAGCGTTGGGTCCTTTCCTCGAATTCTTCGATCGCAACAATATTGATCTGACAAAACAGGCGGTCGAAGTGTATCCCATCGCGCATTACCAGATGGGCGGCGTTGAGGTAAATACCAACATGGAAACCGGCGTTCCGGGACTATATGCGGCCGGCGAAATTGCCGGCGGCGCCAATGGTGCCAATCGTCTATCGGGGAACGCACTGCCCGAAGCAATGGTTTTCGGTGAAAGGGCGGGGGAAGCGGCTGCGGTCTATGCGGCCAATAAGTCCGCCTGCGGCTGGAACAAGGCAAGTGCACAGCCGCATATCGATTTGATCGAAAGCGTCATTGGCCAGAATGCGGGTGATGGCACTTCACCGGCAAATATGCTCGGTGAGCTAAAGGAACTGATGTGGACCAAGGTCGGGATGTTCCGCAATGGGGACGATCTCAGCGAGGCTCTGGCGACTATTCGCGCAATGCGACTGACTGACTTACAAAATTTGTCGATCTCTGGCGAAACGATCCAAAATACCAGCGTTGTCGAGTGGTTTGAATTGCGGAACGGCCTGTTGGCCGTCGAAGCATTGGCGTTGGCAGCCCTCAATCGACGGGAAAGCCGCGGCGCGCACCAGCGCGACGACTTTCCCGAAACGCTCGACGAGTATCAACGGAGCCAGCGGATTCTGCTCAAAGGCGACGCCTTAAAGTCGAGTTTTGGGGAGGAACTATTTTGACCCCTGGAAATAGCACCCAGCCAGACACATCCAGTTCTGCATGCCTAAAAATTTTCCGCGGCACGTCGCGCGACGACGGTGAATATCAGATTTTCGATATCGTGTTCGAAGATGGTGAGTCCGTGTTGGATGCGCTGGTGGCTCTCCGTCGCGACCGTGCGCCGGATTTGGCGGTCCGTTTTTCGTGCTTCAATGCCAATGTGTGCAAGGAATGCACAATGCTGATCGACGGCGAGGTGCAATATGCCTGCCTTGCGAAACTGAAACCCGGCGAGACGCAAATCGACCCGTTACCTAATAGAAAACTGCTTCGCGACCTGATCACCGACACCGTGTCAGACAAGGAAAAACTCTGACATTGCGATGTGAAGCCCAACGTATATTTTCCAATGCGCGAAACGGGCGATTTAGAACTACGCAATCGGCAGCGCCAGGGCAAAATGGGGCAATGTCAGAGCAAAACGGCTTAAGCCGGGCAAGGCAATTCCGTAGCATCTGGCAATGCGAAATCCCTTCCGTTATTTCAACAATTCACCCGAGATAGTTCGCCCCACGGTGATGATGTACATCCGGTATCCGCTGGCTCAAAATGATGTCCGTGCTGGAGAGCCGAACCGCCGTTGGGAGGCAAGATGGAATAAAGGGAAGGGATACCGGTGATCAGCACCTGGTTACAGACCCGCTTACAGACCCATGGACTAAAGGTGGGGAGTTCCCCCCAAATTTGCGGTCGCCAATTGTTCCGCCTTGTCGCCCGCGCTATGGTTTCCCGACCGCCCCTGAGGGCCAAGGAGATAATCATGGACGATGTTATCGCCAGAACGACGGAACTTAATCTCGACCGGTTTCGGTTAAGAAATTTTATTGACAGTCAAATCGGAACCGACGAGATCGAAATCATAGAGGAGCCTCAGCCCCTGATCGATCTTGCCCGCCATATGGATGGTAACAAGCGAGCCGTGCTGTTTCGCAAGGCCGGTCCCGACGCCGTCGAGCTTGTCGGCAATGTAATCGGCAGCGAGCGGTTGGGCGCGGCGTTTGGGACGTCACGGCAAAAGCTCCCCGAGGAGGTCATGCGCCGGCTTGGCGTGCCGCAGGACATCGTCGAGATTGCGTCCGATTCGGCGCCCGTCCATCAGATGAAATTCACCGGCGATGACGCGGATCTCACCAGTCTTCCCGCCCATCTGCAGCATGCCTGCGATGGCGGACCCTATATTTCGTCGAGCATTGACTACACCATCGATCCCGAAACAGGCTTGACGAACACCGGGTGCCGCCGGCTGATGCTGCGTGGCCGACGGGAAACCGGCATCGATTTGGTCGCGCCGAGCGATTTGCGCGAAATTTACCTGAAAAGTGTCGCCCGGGGCGAAAAGCTGCCCATCGCCTTTACGGTCGGCGCCCATCCGATCGATTTTGTCGCTGCTAACATGCGGTTGCCCGGCGATGAATTGCCCCTGCTTGCGTCGCTGCGCGGTGCGCCTTTGGGTGTCGTCAAATGTCTCACCAACGATATCCGGGTGCCGGCGGATGCGGAGATGGTGCTCGAAGGGTATCTCGACGAGGCCGGTCATGTGGAGCCGGAGGGCCCCTATGGCGAGTTCTTCGGTTATTACGGGCTGATGAAGCGGAACCCGGTGTTTCATCTCACGGCGATCACGTCGCGGCGCGATCCCCTGTTTCAGACCACGACAATCGGTGGGCGGTATCTAAGCGCGACTGAAACCGCGCAGCTTGGCCGGCTGAGGACCGAAGTCGCCATCTGGCGCGCGCTTCAAACAGCGGTGCGCGAACCCGTTGCGGTCCATGCGACGACGGCAAGCAACGGGTGCAACCATGTGCGTGTCGCGCTCCGCCAGCGCGTGCCCGGTGAAGCCCGCAACGCCATCGCCGCTATCTTTGGCACGCTTGCCAATGTCAAACATGTCTTCGTCGTTGATGACGATATAGACATAACGTCTGACGAACAGATCGAATGGGCGCTGTCGACCCGCTTCCAGGCGGACCGCGATCTGGTGGTTCAGTCAGGGTTTCGCACCCTCCCGCTCGATCCGTCGCTTGACGGGCGGCGCACCGGCGCCAAGGCGGGCTTCGACCTGACATTCCCGTTTGGTCAACGGAATGTGCTGGCGCTAACGGTTCCCGAACCACCGCAGCGCGGCACCGCCCGGTTCCAGACCGTCCGTGAAGCGCTCACGTCCGGCCCAATGATGTTTGGTGAGATCATGGCGGCGCTTGGCAGCGACGACGGGCGGGAAATTGTTCTGCATCTCGATGATTTGCGCCGCGAAGGGGCGATCACCCGGCTCGACGAAGGCGAATATGCCCTAGCGGATGGCTGACGAATATACGCAAGCGTTGAGGGCCTGTTACAGCAGGGCTTCGATCATCGCGGCAGCCTTCTCGCGATCCGCCGGTTCTAAATGCAGGCCGGCTTTGGTCCGGCGCCACAAAATATCTTCCGCCGTAAGGGCCCATTCCCGCCGTTTGAAATAATCGATCTCTCTCTCATATAAATCTTCGCCGATGTGTTGGCCCAGATCGTCCATCGTGGCTGCGTCGCCCAGAATGTCGGTTGCGATGCTGCCGTGCCGGTGGGCAATCCGTGTGATCAGCCTCGGATCAAGATTTGGATAGCGCCTGATCAGATCGTCCAGAAACGCTTCCATGGTGCCGCCGGGCAGGTTGCCACCCGGCAAGCTCGCTTTCCTGGTCCAGGCAGGTCCCATGCTCGGGAAAAACGGTGATAGTTTTTCAAGCGCTTCCTCCGCAAGGCAGCGGTAAGTCGTAATTTTGCCGCCAAAGATAGACAGGATAGGCGGGGCGTCGTTGTCATTCTTCAGTGCTAGATGATAATCGCGCGTTACCTTCGATGCGCTCTCGGCATCGTCATCATAGAGGGGGCGCACGCCGGAAAAATTCCAGACGATGTCAGTTTCCTTAATTTCTGTCGTGACGTAACGATTGGCGGCTGCCAGGAGATAACGAATTTCGTCCTCACTGGCGGCGGCTTTTTCCGGATCACCCTCGATGGGCACGTCCGTTGTGCCGATCATCGAATAGGTGTCCTCGTAGGGTATAACGAACACCACCCGTCCATCGTCCTGCTGCAGAATATAGGCGTCGTCCGCACCCTCGATGCGCGGGATCACCAGATGGCTGCCCTTAATGAGGCGAAGGCG
This sequence comes from Pseudomonadota bacterium, assembly GCA_027624735.1. Lineage (GTDB taxonomy): Bacteria > Pseudomonadota > Alphaproteobacteria > MPNO01 > UBA2964 > JAQBTY01. The sequence continues at coordinate 20,529 of JAQBTY010000022.1, forward strand.
GGTGCCGTCGCTCTTCGACGAATTGCCTGTTTCAGTTGCTGCCAGCACCTTGTCGGCCCATGGCCCCGCGGCGTTGATGATGGCGCGTGCTGTGACCTGTTGGGAGGCGCCCGCTTGCGCCGGTTTGAGATCCAGGCGCCACAGACCGTTTTCCGCTTGTGCGCGGTCAAACCGCGTTCGGGTCAGGATATGAGCGCCGTTGTCGGCCGCCGCCCGCGCATTGAGAATGACCAGCCGCGCGTCATCGACCCAGCAATCCCAGTACGCGAAACCGTGGCTGAATTTTTCCCGAAGCGGCCTGCCGGATTTGTCCTTGGCGAGATCGAGGGCGCGGGACGCGGCGATTGTGGTCCGGGTCGATAAATGGTCATAGAGGAACAGCCCCAGCCGGATCATCCAGCGCGGCCTGAGGGCGGCGACATGGGGTAGCACAAAGCGCAAGGGTCGAATGAGATGCGGGGCCTTCGCCAGCAGCACTTCGCGCTCAGCCAGCGCTTCGCGAACCAGCCGAAACTCCCAGTGCTCAAGATAGCGGAGCCCGCCATGGATCAGTTTCGAGCTGGCTGAGGATGTCGCGCCGGCAAGATCGCCGGCCTCGATCAGGACAACGGACAGGCCGCGGCCGGCGGCATCACAGGCGATCCCCGCCCCGTTGATGCCGCCGCCGATTATCGCAAGATCGTAAGGTTGCTGGCCTGCCATGCTACCCGGCTTTTCGGTTGCCCTTTTACGGCATCCCGCCGGGGGCCCGCTAGAGTCTGATCCATCTTGGTTGACACAAAAAAGTTCCCCTCACCCACTTCGGCTAACCTCGGCTGAAGCCTCGGTAAGCCTCCGTACCCTCTCCCGCTCGCGGGAGAGGGAGGGACCCGCCTAGAAGCGGTGGGAGGGTGAGGGGAACTTTTTCGATCTCAATCTAGCCGGATCAAAATCAAATTAAATAACCTCAGCCTGGCGCGTATTTGCCGGTGAGCTGAGGTGTCTGCACACCTTCTTTCCCCGATTCCGCATGTTGCAGCCGCGTGACGCGGGCCCAGGTGCGTTTCAGATCGTCCTGGATATTGATGGACAGCTTGCCGAGGCCTTCAACTTCGAGCTCGACCACGTCGCCATCCATGAACGGGTTCAGCCCGCGATGGTTGGTCCCGGTCGCCAGAATATCACCCGGTTCCAGCGTGTGGATGGCGCTGACGAATTCGATGCAGCGGGGGATCTTGTGCGCCATATCGTCGGTGTTGAAATTCTGCATTACGGTGCCGTTGGTGGTCAGGGTGACCTGCAGTTTCTGCGGATCGGCGATTTCATCCTTGGTGACCAGATACGGCCCGATTGGGGCGAAGGTCTCACGCCCTTTCATCTGATAGAAGGTGTTGCCTGGCGGCAGCAGGCCACGCGCCGACCCATCGATGAAATTGGTGTAGCCAAAAATGTAATCCATGGCGTCGGCCGCTTTAACGTTGGAAGCCCGTTTGCCGATCACCAGCGCGATCTCGGCTTCGCCTTCGAAGATGGTCGCCGGAATATCGGTCAAAACCATGGTGTCGCCATGACCAATGATTGAGTTGGGTGATTTGAAGAAGGCGTTGATCGGTGCTGGCTCGGACCGCGTACCGTCTTCCATGTAATTGACCGCCATGCAGTCGATGTTGCCTGGTTTGGGCAGGGGCGGGCGGATGCGAACCGATGCGAGAGGTACGCCGTCGGCCTTTGCCACGGCGCCTTCCAGGGCAGACCGATAATCGTCAAACCGCTCGATCAGCCCGTTTATCAAATTATGCGGTCCGGTTTGGCGTCAATATCCGTTTTACCCTGCTGGAACATTTCTTCGGGGACCAGGGCCGCCGA
>JAQBTY010000023.1 GCA_027624735.1 Pseudomonadota bacterium
ATCCGCGCCACGCTTGACGGAAACTCCATATTTATGACAGCGTAGCTCTACCGGGGTGAGCAATTACAGTATTTCACCGCCGTGGCGATGTTGGGGATGACCAACGACGCCTTCTACGCCGTGCGCGGGATCAGGTTGCCTAAGGAGGGCAAGATCACCGTACACGCGGTTGCCTACGACGCGGGCAGTGAGCTCAACACTGAGGCAGAGTCGGATATTCCCGGTCCCGGTGGCAATGCCCATGTAGATCCCGGCGAGGGCGCCATTCACGTCCATCGCGGCATCCATGGTGGCGCCTTTCTCGTCCCGACCGAGCGTGATTGGCGCAACCCGGTCGTGGAAATCACCGTCGAGCGTCTTCGCGGACACGGTGATGACGACTAAGTCTTAGATCGCTGAGACAGCTGTGTCTCCCGCGCCCGCGCCGTTCCAACTGGTGCCGCCCGGTCCCGTGGGCGTGGGAGATACAGGCGGCTCGTACCGACGGACGCCACTGGCCCATCGGCAAACTGTCTCGCTGAGATGCGTTGGCGCAGGGCAAAATTCAGGCGGATTTTCCACCCATCGCAGTTCGAAAGAGGGTCCGGCGGAAGGGCCCTATTGTTGGAAGCAATAAATGTGGCGAGGCACACTGCATTCGAAGGATCCGGAGGAATCGGTCCAGCCGCTGTTAGTCAGAGTGAGGACGCCACCTGTAGCCGCATCCGAATCCGATGCGCTAGACCAGCCGCTACAATCTTTTTGTGTCGAAAGGCCATTTACGGAAGTACCCGTAAAAACTTCGTGCGGCGGCGGCAGCGTCAGACTTAGATCTTCGCCGGTCTCCGTGAACTCTATCGCGTTGAGAAGTTTGCCGTCTGTTAAATCTGCATAATCGTTCGCTACAAGCGCACTACCAGTATTGATATAGGGTAACGCGGACCGGGTGAATCGCTCGCTTGGTGAGCCGGTCGCTGAGCTCAGCCAGGCCAGATACGTGCCGGGAAGCCTGCCTTGTTGGGCCAAGCTGTTGCATATCGCATCGGCGCCGGCTAGACCGCCGAAATCACCCAGGTGCCTGGTGCTGGTGACAAAGGAAATGCGGGAACAATAGCCAGGCGGCAGGGCCAGAACCTTGGCCTCATCAAGAGCCAGACAAGCGGTCTGCGCGATCAAATCAAGTTGTTGCTTTAGCCCGTTAATCTGTTGCTGGATGTGGTTGCCAGGCGCCGGTTTCGGACCGAGCGTTTCTTGTACGTCACGGATTCTACTCTTTGAGCGAGAATGGTCTTTACCATCAGCGCTCGACGGTTGTGGCAGTAAAAGAACGGCGGAGGCTGCAAGCGCGATTGCCGCCATAGTTAGACGATGCATGATGACTGATCCTATCACTTAATGACATCCAATCATTTTGAAGCTGGCGTAAAACAGCGATTCCGCCGACTGAAGCAGGGCTTCTTACTTCATTTAATTTTTTATAGATAGGCAGAATACATGTATAAATGTTCAATGCGGCTGCGTGCCTTGGCGTCGCGGCCCATCGAAATTGTGGTTCACACAGAAATTGGCGCCGCCAAACGGTCGTTGCCGGTCAAGGGAAATTCAGCGACCGGGGAATAGATCGCGCCGGTGTGGCTCAGATAACTTTCAAAAAGCACGAAATGATCGACCGGGAAGGGATCGGCGCGGAACAAGGCGTTGGCCTCGATCCAGCCGCCAACCTGCTGTGCCGTCCCGTTCTTGAGGCGGGCAAGGGTCACATGGGGGGTAAACCGCCGCCCGTCCGGCGGCAGATCCGCGTGACGCAAGGCGGCATCGATGCGGCCCTGCAGGACGCCAAGCGCATCGCAAGAATCGATCCCGGCCCATAACGAGCGGATGCGACGGCCATTTTGAAAGTGACCGATCCCGGAAAGCGTCAGCGTAAAGGGGTCGCTTCTGACGTGGCCAAGGGCGACGGCGATCTCAGAAAGCCGGGGTTCCTCGACCTCGCCAATAAATCGCAACGTCAGATGTAAGTTTTCATCCCGAACCCAGCGCGCGTCACGCACCCCATTACACAGGCGGGAAAGCTGCTGGCGATGCCCCTCGGGCAGGGCCAGGGCGACGAACAGGCGAATCACGCAGGGCGCTCCTTTACGCTGCAGGAAACTTTAGAGAATCAACGACAAAACCCCGGTATAGCCGTAGAGCCTATTGTTCGAAATTTCTCCATTCGCGAAAAATCCGATTAGCGGCACGTCACCCAGAATGTCGGCGATGGTTTTCAGCTCCACCGACCCCTGTCCGAACAAATTTGGCCCGCGCGCAACGCAGGAATAATACAAGGCCGCCCTGGGCGGAGTGTCGGCCCGCCGTTTGACGTCCGCCACCATCCGTTTCAAATCCGCCAAAGCACTGGCCCCATCGCGGCGAACGAACATCACCCGATCACCGATATCGAGACGCTCGCCGATCGAAACCCAGCCCTGATCGGGATATAGTCCGAGCAGATTGCGGACCAGGTAGTCGCCGGTGTCGGACCCCTTGATGGGAATGGCCGCATGCACGTACCCGCCGATCCGGTCCAGGTTTCGGGACAGCAATTCGCCAATATCCTCGCGAAACACCTCTAAAGCCGGCCGATCATCCAGACTATGCAATACATGGTCGCTTCCACCGGTCACCTGATGGGTGGGGCCAATGGGTGAGCACCCCTGGGTCAATCCGGTGACAACACTGATGTCGGACCCGAACAAAATTCCTGAAACGCCGCCGTCCATGACCTCATCGGCGATCTGTTCCTGAACACCGCGCGACGCCGTCATGCCGCCGACAAGAAAACACCCGGTCCTGTTCTGAATTCTGGTGAAGATGGCTTCGAGATCCGGCACCCGTGGATCGGCATGAACCACGCCAAGCATGGGTGTATGCGTTTCCGCCCAGCTCACGACGGGGTCGGGCAAATCGAGATCATCGGGACCGATGGCGGGCAACAGGCAAAAGCTGTCGCGGGGGACCGCGCCGACCATGATCGCCATGGCCGGCACGTCGAACAGTTCGGTACGGGATACGCAAATACCAAAACCAATGGTGCCGACCCAGTGATGGATCCGGGTTTCGGCGCGCAATCGCTTGAGGATGAGCCGCAGACCCTCGTCCAGCGCATCGGTCACATAGACGAAGCCCAGATTGGCGCCGGCGGGAAGGGGGCCCAGTTCGGCGAGGCAGCCGTCTGTTAAGTCTTCCCAGCCACCGCCGCTGGCCTGCGCGACCTGGAAACTTTGCGCGATTACATCCATCTACACCTCATCCTTGCTTTCGATCCTTCAGCAACCGGACCACAAAAGGGGCGATACGGTCAACTATGGCGGCAACGCCATCCCGGTTTGGATGAAGTCCATCCGCCAGATTAAGGGCAGGCCGTGCGGCGACCCCGGACAGGAAAAAGGGATAGAAAACAACATTGTGCTTTTTGGCCAGCTCAGGAAATACTTTGTTGAAAGAGGTCTCGTACGAGCGGCCGAGATTGGGCGGCGCGCGCATGCCGGTGAACAGGACGGCGATCCCGGCGTTTTGAAGCCGCTGGATGATGGCATCCAGATTGGCGCGCATGGCGGCAGGATCCAGCCCGCGCAACCCGTCATTGGCGCCAAGCTCGACGATCGCATGGGTTGGCCTGTCGCTAAGCGCCCAGTCGAGCCGCGCAAGACCGCCAGCGCTGGTATCTCCGGAGACACCGCCATTGAGAACGCGCGCCGAATACCCCATCGCGATCAGTTTTCTTTGCAATTGGCTGGGAAACCCATCTTCGGGCGTCAACCCGTACCCGGCGGTCAGACTATCGCCCAGCGCCAATATTCGAAGCGGTTCCGCGGCCATCGACACACCGGAGAGAAAAAAAACACCACCCAGTAAGAAGGTAAATGTCCCTAAACTCTTGAAAAATCTTACCCATACGGCATATCTCATGGAACCACCCGTAAACCAGCTCGCGAAAACGGGTCTGTTTACTTTCCCCAAGGGACAATTCGTGACCGTGTCAGACACCGTTATTTCCGACCCCATGATCCTGCTGAAAGACATCCATCTTAATCTGGCTGGCCCGGCCGGTCCGGTCAATATTTTGCGCGGCATCGATCTGACCATCAGCGCCGGTGAAACGGTGAGTGTCGTGGGCCCGTCGGGATCCGGAAAAACCACCATGCTGATGGTGATCGCGGGTCTTGAACGGCCGACCACGGGAAAAATCCAGGTGAAGGGGGTCGATCTGGGGACATTGGACGAAGATGGGTTGGCCTTGTTCCGTCGCCAGAACATGGGGATTGTGTTCCAGAACTTCCACCTTGTTCCCACCATGACCGCGATTGAAAATGTCGCCATCCCCAGCGAGTTCGCCGGCCACGCCGATGCCTTCGACCGGGCCCGCGACCATCTGGCGGCGGTGGGTCTCGGCCACCGTCTCGACCACTATCCAGGCCAGCTGTCGGGTGGCGAACAACAGCGTGTCGCCCTGGCGAGAGCCTTTGTGGCGTCTCCTGAAGTGCTGCTTGCCGATGAGCCAACCGGCAATCTCGACCGGGCGACGGGCGAAGCCGTTATCGATCTGCTGTTTTCGCTTGCCGCTAAAAACGGCACCACACTTCTGTTGATCACCCATGACAGCGCGATTGGCGCAAGGTGCGCGCGTGAAATCCGAATAGCGGATGGGCGGGCCAGTGCCGGCACCCCCTTCAGTACCGCAAGCGGATCTAGCTGATCAATGAAAACGCTTGCACTCGCCTGGCGGCTTGCCGGACGCGAACTAAGGGGCGGCCTCAAGGGATTTCGCATCTTTCTGGCCTGTCTTGCGTTGGGTGTCGCGACCATTGCCGGTATCGGGTCCATCGCCGAAGCCCTGATCGCAGGCCTTGCCCGCGACGGCCGGGTTCTTCTGGGCGGCGATGTGGCGCTGCGCCTCACACACCGTGAGATCACGCCGGAGCAAAACGCATGGCTAAGCGCCCGGGCAAAGATGTCCTCGGTTGTCACGATGCGGTCGATGGCGCACCGCCCCGATAGTGAGCGTCGGACGCTAATCTATTTAAAGGCCGTCGATAATCGATATCCCCTATACGGCCAATTGGTTCTGGATACCGGACCCGTGACTGATAATCTATTCGCGTTCCGAAACGGCGCCTGGGGCGCGGCGGTCGAGCCCCGCATTCTGCAGCGGCTGGGGCTGAAATCTGGCGACATGGTCAGGGTCGGCGATGCCGCCTATCAGATCAGGGCCCGGATAAAATCGGAACCGGACCGGATCGGCGGCGCCCGCGCCATTACGTTCGGCCCGCGGTTTATCGTGTCGCGCCAGAGTATTGCGGCAACCGGATTGATCCGGCCGGGTGCTCAGGTCAGCTACCGGTATCGGCTGAAATTACCGGAGAAAACCGGCCTGGATTCATTCCATCGCGATCTCGAGCAGACATTTCCCGAAGCTGGATGGCGGATCCGCGACCGCACCAGCGCAACGCCCGGGGTTCAGCGCGTGATCGACAGAACGACCCAATTCATTACGCTGGTCGGGCTGACTGCGCTGTTGATCGGCGGTGTCGGCGCCGGCAATGCGGTACGGAGCTATCTGGGCGGGAAGTCTTCTGTCATCGCAACGCTCAAATGCATCGGCGCGACCCGGTCGCTTATCTTCCAGGTCTATCTTGCGGAAATTGCCGTCATGGCCGCGATTGGCGTCGGCATCGGGCTCTTGATCGGCGCCGCCCTGCCGGCGATCGCATCGAACGCCATTTCCCAATTCATGGCGCTGCCCATTCGTTTTGACATTTTTCCGCGACCGCTCCTGCTGGCGGCAAGCTATGGGTTTTTGATTGCCGCAACCTTCTCGCTATGGCCGATCGCGCGCGCCTGCCTGATCGCGCCGGGCAGCCTGTTTCGCGACCTTATTGCGCCTGGTCAGGCACGGCCCGGTTGGGCCGTCATCGGCATAATCGGTATTGCGGTTCTGTTACTTGGCGCCCTTTCCATCTTAACCGCCCACGACCGCGTCATCGCCGCCTGGTTTGTCGCCGCCGCCATCGGCGCGTTCGGCCTGTTTTATGGCGCCGGACGGGCAGTCATGGTGATCGCCGCCCGCCTTAGCGCCGCACGGAGCACCACCCTCAAGACCACGACGCGGCTGGCGCTTGCCAATCTGCATCGACCCGGCGCGCAGACGGCCAATATTGTCCTGTCCCTGGGCCTGGGCCTGACGGTTCTGGTGGCAGTCGTTGTGGTCGAAGCAAATCTGACCCGGCAGATCCGGGAGACATTGCCGGCGAAGGCCCCCGGCTATTATTTCATCGATATCCAACCCGATCAGATCGAACAATTCGAACGGACAGTCCGCGCCGTCCCGGGTGTCTCAAAGCTGGACCGGGTCCCGATGCTGCGCGGCCGTATTACGGCCGTGAACGACGTGCCGGCGAAAGACATCAAGGCCGCCCCCAACGTTGCCTGGGTCCTGCGCAATGACCGGGGCCTGACCTGGGCGGCGCTGCCACCGGAAAACGCGAAAATTGTCGAGGGATCCTGGTGGCCGCGTCATTATTCCGGCCCGCCGCTGATATCTTTCGATGCCCGGGCCGCGCGCGGATTTGGCATCGGTGTCGGCGACAACATTACCATCAACGTCCTGGGACGGCCGATCACCGCGCGCATCGCCAATTTGCGCGAAATTTCCTGGGGCACCATGCAGATGAATTTCGTCATCATATTTTCCCCCGGTGTCATCGAAAAAGCGCCCCAGACCCATATCGCCACCCTCCGGCTCACGCCGGATTCCGAAAGTGAAGTGGAAGCTGCCGTCGCCCGGCAATTCGCCAATATCACCGCCATCCGGGTGCGGGACATATTGGAAAAGCTGACCGAACTCATGGAGCGGATCGCGGATGCGGTGCGATTGACCGCGGGAATCACCGTGCTGGCGGGCGCCCTGGTCTTAGGTGGCGCGATCGCCGGGGGACAGCATCGCCGTCTCTACGATGCCGTAATTCTGAAGGTATTGGGCGCGCGGCGCCGGAACGTGCTGGCCAGCCTGTTCCTGGAATATTTGTTTTTGGCTGTTTCAACCGCGTTTGCGGCCGCGATCATGGGATCGGTCGCCGGCTGGGCGGTCCTGACCAAGGTCATGCGGATAGACTGGGCGCCGGTGCCGGAAACGGTCTTAACCACAACCCTGGTGGCGAGCCTGTTCATTATCGCGATGGCGCTTGCCGGGACGTGGCGGGTTCTCGGCCAGAAAGCCGCCCCCATGTTACGGATTGATTAATATTCACAGGCTTTTAACCGGCCTTCGGCTATCAATCACCCCTTGATTTTTGACTCCCGATCACTATACTTACTGTGAGTTTTAACCGCGTCATTCATGAGGATTGAAATGGCATTTGGAACAGAGAAAAGAGTTTTTGCAGGCACCGCGCAGCAGGCAGCGATTGATGAGGGTCTGCGGGCTTATATGCTGCGGGTCTACAACTATATGACCATAGGCCTGGTGGTTACCGGGTTTATTGCGCTCCTGACGGCGAGTTCGCCGGCGGCGATGAACACGATCTACGGCACACCGCTGAAATGGGTGGTCATGCTGGCGCCGCTCGGCTTCGTCATGTTCCTGAGTTTCGGTCTCCACCGCATGAGCTTCATGACTGCCCAAGCCGTTTTCTGGGCGTTCTGTACAGCCATGGGGGTCTCCCTATCGTACATTTTCATGGTCTATACCGGCGGCAGCATCGCCCGCGTCTTCTTCATAACGGCCGGCTCCTTCGCGGGGCTGAGCCTCTACGGCTACACGACCAAGAAGGATCTCTCTGGAATGAGAACATTCCTGATGATGGGTTTGATCGGCATTATCATCGCCAGCATCGTGAACATCTTTATGGTCAGTTCAGCGCTGCATTTCGCGATCTCCGTGATTGGCGTATTGGTCTTTGCCGGCTTGACCGCCTATGACACGCAGAACATCAAGAACGAGTATTCCGAATTCCACGACCGGGAAACGGCTGGTAAGCTCGCAATTATGGGCTCGTTGCGGCTGTATCTCGACTTTATCAATTTGTTCATCATGCTGTTGCGTCTATTCGGCAACCGCGGTTAGATTTAGCAGAGAATTTGTGGATTAAACCGGGCGCCGCGAGGCGCCCGGTTTTTTTGTGACTTGATTATCAGGCCGCAGCCGCAGTCGTCAGAAGACGAACAAGCCGGGCCGCGCCGGCACTGAGATCGCCGACGTTAAGCAGATGCGTAACGGGAATGCCCTCCGGCAGCATGACCGCGCGCGCCAGCCGCGCCGCCGCCGTGGCCGGATCGGCGCGGGCCCGCAATCGCGCCTCCAGAACCTCGCGCGGCGCGGTGATCTGGATGACGCGGGCGGGGGCGAAATCCGTCACCGCTGGTCCCACCACCGTCCGCGAGACATTGGCGATCACATGCGTTCCGGTCGCCAGCAGTTCATCATAGGATCGGGGAATACCGTAGTGGGTATCGTAGACAGTCCAGGACAGCATGAATTCGTCACGCTCCACGCGCGCGCGGAATTCCTCGATCGACAATGGTTCGTGATCCTCACGCGCGCCGTCGGCGGGACGCGTAATCGCTCTCTGCGCGATGACATAAGACCGATTGCCGGCAAGCGTTTCAGCCGCGGCCTGGATCAGGCTGTCCTTACCAGCGCCGCTGGGGCCGACCATCAAAAACAAGGTTCCGCGATTCATCCGGCAACCAACCCCTGTGACGCAGCGCAAGACGCCGCAATCAGACGACCAATAATAGAGAAATGCTGAGTAGCGCCGTTATGCCGTAGCCCGTAGATTCACGCCAGCCTGTTCATCGGCCAGAATACGCTCGATAACGCGGCGCGCCTGAAGCCCGCCCGCGTCCTGATTGAAATCAACCCCCGGCGGCATATCGTCGCCAAAGGCTGACAGATTTCCCTGTTGATGGCCAATCACGAAAAGATCTTCGAGAAACGCCGTATGAACCTGGCGAAAGACCAGGTCGGTCACGGTTGGATCGTCCAGCTTGAAATTATGCGCCTGTGCCCAGAAGTAATGGGTCGTGGTGTCTGTCTCCGGCGTGATGGCGTTCAGATTGCGCATGGTTACACCTTGGGACCGGTCCCCTTCGGTCGCCCCGGTTCCGGCCCGGGCGCCGCCCACATCGAGCCTCACAAAGCCCGGCGGTGTGAACTCGATAATCTGCCAGCGATCGATGTTTTCATCCGGCCGGAATCCGCCAGCTTTTTGCAGAAAGGGCGGTGGCGGACTGTCCAGAATCCAGCGCGTTACACGCACCAGGTCACCTTCGCGTTCAGTGGTGATCGGATTGGATGCGATGGCGTCTGTGCCCAGCGTGGTCGGGTGAACGAACTGCAGATGGGTCAGATCAAGAAGGTTGTCCACCAATAGCTGGTAATTGCCCGGCAGATCCAGTTTTTCGCCCTTGGCGCGCCAGCCGGGATCGTCCATCCAGTGAAAATCTTCGATCTTGTCCGGATCGGCCAGGGCCGGATCCCCCATCCATATCCAGACCCAGTGATACCGTTCCATAACTGGATAGCTGCGTACGCGCGCCTCCGGTGGAATTGTTTTCTGGCTTGGAATATGGATACAGGTGCCGCTCGGGTCATAGGTCAGCCCATGATAGATGCACTCCACATTGTCGCCGCGCAGATTTCCGTCCGACAGCGGCATGTGCCGGTGGCAGCAGCGATCCTCAAGCGCCACCGGGGCGCCGTCCTCTCTCCGGTAAAAGACGATCGGTTCATTGCAAATCGTCCGGCGGCTTAGCTCCTGACGCCGCACTTCGTGATCCCAGGCGGCGACGTACCAGTAATTGCGGGGAAACATGGCTTTGCTCCATTATCTAACACGCTGGCGCGATTGTCCCGCTCTGGACGGTGAAAATCAACCGGCGAACACCGACCAGGTCAGGAAATATCGATTACCTCGACCATAACAACGCGGCTCGACCGGTCGCGTTGCACGGTCAACTCCGCCCGGTTGCCGACCCCGACCTTGCCGAGCGCTTCGGCGAACTCGGCAAGCGTGCGCACGGGTTGGCCGTTGACGTGCGTAATGACGTCCCCGATGACTTGTCCCGCGACGCCCCGCAATCCCGCTTTTTGGGCCGCCGATCCCGACAGTACATCGGCGATTATCAGCCCGCTGGCGCCGACCCTGGCGGCAATTTCTTCGGGCAGGACGGTAATGCCGATCCCCGGCCTGGGGACACGGCCGGTCTTGATGAGCTGCGGCACGATCCGGTTGACCACATCGACCGGCACGGCGAACCCGATCCCGGCGGAGGATCCGCTTTCTGAAATTATCGCGGTGTTGACGCCGATCAGCAGGCCCGCCGAATCGACCAGGGGGCCGCCCGAATTACCGGGATTGATAGAAGCGTCGGTCTGAATGACGCCGGCGACCTCGCGATTGTCGGCGGTCGGCAGGCGGCGGTTCAGCGCGCTGATGATGCCGGACGTCAGGGTCCTGCTGAGGCCAAAGGGATTGCCGATGGCGAAGACCGACTGGCCGACCTTCAGCGTTCCCGACTGTCCGATGGGAATGGGCCGCAGGCTGGCGCGTGTGGCCGACAGCCGCACCACCGCCAGATCGTAATCCGGCGCCGATCCGACGAAGCGCGCGCTGACGGTCTCGCCCGTATCTAGCCTGACCGCGATGGAGCGGGCGCCGGCAACCACATGATGATTGGTCACCACATGGCCGGCCCGATCCCAAACGAAGCCGGACCCGGCGCCGCCGCCCTCTGGTTCGCCATTGCCGGTAAAGATATAAACGACCGATGGCGCCACGGCCTCGAACAGGTTGATCGTGCTTTGTTCCGACTCGGCAAGCGAGCCGCGCGCCGTGACGGGGCGAGGATCGTCTGCGGTCAGAAAGGCCCCGCGAATGAACTGATCGCCGATATAGACGGTTACAATCAGCAGGATCCAGATCAGCGCATAGCGGCTAAAACGACTATTCATGGTGATTTGGTCTCGAATGCAGCAGGAATGGGCTGGAATTATACTATTTAGGTTGCCCTGCCAAACCCGGCGGTTGACGGATGGCGGCCATCTTTCGACAATGCCGGTAATGAATTGACAACAGGGAGAGGCACGATGGGATCATTAGACGGGTTTGTCACCATTGTTACCGGCGGTGCGCAGGGCATCGGCGCCGCCTATGCGCGCGGCTATGCGGCGGAAGGCGCGAAGGTGGTGGTCGCCGATATCCTGGATCCCGAGCCGATAGTCGCGGAACTGAAGCGAGCCGGCGCCGACGCCATCGGCATTAAATGCGATGTCACCGACGACGCCCAGATCCAGTCCCTGCTGGCCACAACACTCGAATCCTATGGCAAAATCGATGTTCTGATGAACAATGCGGCGCTGTTTGGCGGACTGAAACGTCAGCGGTTCGAGGAAATCGAGCAGGACGTGTTCGACGCGGTGCTGCGCATCAATATTCGCGGTGTATGGCAAATGACCAAGGCCGTGGTGCCCGTCATGCGCAAGCAGCAATATGGCAAAATCATCAACATTGCCTCGGGGACTGTGTTCAAGGGCACGCCGATGCAACTGCATTACGTCACCTCGAAGGGCGCCATTATAGCCATGACGAGGGCGGTCGCCCGCGAAGTGGGCGAAGACAATATCTGCGTCAATGCCATAGCCACCGGCCTGACGGAAAGCGAAGCCGTGCTCGAAGGCGGCGAATTCAGCGAAGAACATTTCAGCGCGAACATTGGGGGACGCTGCATCAAGCGCGCGGAAACACCGGAAGATCTTGTGGGCACCGCCGTCTTTCTCGCATCCCACGATTCGGATTTCATCACCGGTCAGGTGTTATGCGTGGATGGCGGCTCGGTGACGCACTGATTGTTTCAGAGGTGCCCCCGCCCGCGCCGGCGCTAAAGCAGATAGATCAGCAACAGCGGCAGCGTGACGAAGGTGATGCCGGTGGAAATCAGGATCATGCCGGCGACCTCCGCCGGTTCGCGTTTATAGACCACGGCAAAAAGATAGTTTGATACCGCCACGGGCATGGCGCTCTGCAGAATGACGACGGCCCGCACGACGCCCTCCAGATCGAATAATTCGGCGATGCCAAAACCAGCGCCATATCCAAGCGCCAGCCGCAAGAACGATAACGACACACCGCGCGGCAGGGAGCTAACGCGAAACTGAGCCAGCGAACTGCCGAGTGCAATGAGCTGCAGTGGAATGGCCATGCCGCCGAGGAGACTCGTCGTATCCAGAATCCATTTGGGCGGGGTCAGGTCCAGCCACAGCAAGCCAATGGCAATAACAGCAGCCCAGATAGCGGGCTCGCTGATCAGTTTTGCGTAGGACACGCGCCCGGCGGCAATGGCAGCCCCGATGGTAAAGGTTCCAATGGCGCCGAGGGTGAAAAAGACAAGGGCCAGGGCCAGGCCATCTTCGCCAAAGGCAAACAGACAAATCGGCAGACCCATGCTGCCGACCATGGGAAACATGAGAGACGGCAGGTAGGACGGCATCGGCAGACGGACCAGCCGGAGAACCAAGGCGGCCACGGCAGCCGTAACAAGATAGATAACCAGCGCGGCGCCCGCCACGGCGGCCACGGCATCGGGCGTCAGGCTCACTTTCGCGAAGATGGCGATGATCAGGCAGGGAACCGATATCTTGTAAACCAGGGTCGAAACCAGATCCGAATCGAACTTCTGGCCCGTCCGCGGCCACAAAAGCCCGATGCCGGCGCAGATGAAGATCGGCAGCACGATCGCGGAAAGCTCACTGATCAGCGCCATGAATCCTCCTAAATGACCACGTAGAGGAGCAGGGGCAGGGTCAGGAAGGATATCACCGTGGAGGCAACCACCAGGCCGGCGATTTCCTCGGCGGCACGTTCATAGCGCACGGCGATGATATAGTTGAACACGGCCGCGGGCATGGCGCACTGCAGAATGAGAACCCCACGAAGGGCGCCTTCCAAACCAAAAGACCACGCCAGGAAATACCCGATGGCGAACCCCACACCGAGCCGCATGAGCGCAAGCGCCAAACTGCGGCCCATACTCTGTACCTTGAGACGCGACAGCGAAACGCCGAGCGCGAGCAGCATCAGGGGAATGGACATGCCGCCGATAATTTCGGTCGTATTGGCCAGCCAGCCGGGCGGATCGATATCCGCGAGCAAAAAAACCAGGGCCGCCATCACCACATAGATGGCCGGCGTCTTGGCAATCTGCCGCGGTGTCATGCGACCCGATACCAACGCCACGCCCAGGGTAAAATTACCGAGCGATGAAATCACGAAGATGCTGATCCCGAGTGCAAGCCCCTCCTCGCCAAACGCAAAAAGGCAAAGGGGCAGTCCCATATTGCCGTTATTGGGAAATATGGATCCGGGAAGATAAGCGGCCACGTCCAGTTTCATCAAACGCAGCACCGTCGCGGCGATCGCCAAATTCACCAGAACGGCCAGCGTATAAAGGCCCGCGATGGAGCCGAACGCGACCAGGGAGACCTGCAGTTTGGTCATGGTGGAGAAAATCAGACACGGCACGCCGAAATTCAGCGTCAGGGCGCCGATCATATTCGTATCGAACGGTCGTCCCGAACGGCCCCACGTGAAGCCAATGCCGGCTATAACAAAGAGCGGGGCGATTATGGCGGCGATGTCGACGAGAATTGATAAAATCCTGTCCGGCGTGATTGTGAAAGAGGGCGACACGCCCGGCTGATACACGGCGGTGACCCATCCTATCACCCTGCCCGAACCGGCGTCACCGACGCGGCAGGAAATTATGATAGATTAGCTAGGCAACATAAGGGAGGCGACTTCATGGAACTGACAATTGCGCTCAACCGCTATGACCGGCATGTCCCGTTTTTCAACGGAACGGTGGCGCCGCCGCCGGGCATCACGTTTAAACCGTTGGAAATCGGCGAAAGCGTGCCCTTTCGCGACGGAACCGACCGTCATTCCAGACTGCTCAATGATCTCGAATTCGATATCGGGGAAATGGGCCTTTCGTCGTTCGTGATGGCCGTGGCGCGCGATCCCAACCTGGCCATCGTCGGGATTCCCTCCTTCCCCAGACGGTTTTTCAGCGCCGGTCAGATTTACATCAATCCGAATGCGAATATTCGATCGCCGCGGGACCTGACCGGAAAACGGATCGGCGTTCACTCCTTCCAGACCACGCTGTCGGTCCTGGCAAAGGGCGATCTCAAGCTGGAATTCGGCGTGAATTGGGAAGACATCGACTGGTACTGCATGCGCGGCGAAATCGTCCCGGTGGATCTTGGCGAGGACGTATCGGTGCAGGTCATTCCCGCCGGCAAGGATATCGGAATGATGCTGATGGACGGAGAAATTGATGCCCTCATCTCACCCCAGCCGCGCCAGTCGATGCTGGACGCGCCGCACCGGTACCGCCGCCTGTTCGACGACCCGCGCGCCGAGGAAATCCGCTATTTCAAAAAATACGGCTTTTATCCGATCATGCATGTCATGACCTTGAAGCGTGAGCTGGCGGAGGCCCGCCCCGACCTGCCCCGCGCCCTGATGGACATGTGTGAAGCCGCGAAAACACTGGCCTATAGTTTTTACGACGATTCCAACTATTCCCTGCTGGCCTGGTCGCGCAACGCGATGGAGGAACAACGCGCCGCCCTGGGCGCCGACCCCTGGACGAGTGGTTTTGCCGCCAACAAAAAGAACCTCGAACAGTTTATCGGCTATTCTCACAATCAACGCCTGATCGATGCCCCCTATCCGGCCGAAAATTTGTTCCATAAATCGGTGCTGGATAGTTAAGGGTGTTAAGGGTGTAAGGACGCACCATGATGCGGGTCTGGTTGATCGTTGGCATTGGGATCGCTTTATTGGCGGCGATGGTGTTCTGGCTTGCCGGTGAACGGCCGGAGGCGCTCGCCGATGAGGGAAACCAGGCCCGCCTGACCTACCTTGTGATCCTCCTCGTGCTGGTGGGGTCGGGGCTGGTTGTCCGATGGCAGGGCCGCCCCAGGTTGAAGTGGCTGCAGCACGGGCTGATCTGGGCCGGGCTGGGGCTGGTCCTGATCGTCGGTTATAGCTATCGCCCGGAGGTAACGGCCTTGTGGACACGGACACTCGCGGAGGTAATGCCGGGCCGGGCGATCGAAACCTCCACCGGAGAGACGATCGTACGCGCCGGGAACGACGGCCATTTCCGTATCGATTCGAAAGTAGACGGCGCCCGGATCCGGTTCCTGCTGGATACCGGCGCTTCCATGGTCGTGCTCAATCGCCAGGATGCCGCTACGGTCGGCTTCGACCTGGATAAGCTGGCCTATACGCAAGCGACCCGGACGGCAAACGGCATAGGGATGGGCGCACCGGTCACCTTGCGCGAAATACGCATCGGACCGATTGTGGTGAAAAATATCCGGGCGATGGTCAATAAGGCGCCAATGTCCACATCTCTGCTGGGGGTAAGTTTTCTGGAGCGCCTGTCCCTTTATTCGGTGACGGACGGCACACTCACCCTGAGGCAATAAGCGGCAATCGAGGAAGTACGATTACAGATGGTCAAGCTAGACAAGATTTACACCAGAGGCGGCGACAAGGGCATGACGTCGCTCGGCAACGGGTCCCGCCTTGCCAAACAGTCCCTCCGGATCTGCGCGATCGGCGACGTGGATGAGGCGAACTCCTCAATTGGTCTTGCCCGCGTGGCGGCGGAGAAAAATAGCGCCCCTATGACCGCCACCTTGTCCCGTCTCCAGAACGATCTGTTCGATTTCGGCGCTGATATCGCGACGCCGGGAGATGATCCGGCGGATGGCGCCCTTCGCATTCAACCGTCTCAGGTAGAGCGGCTGGAGCAAGAGATCGATGCGGTAAACGAGGCGCTGGATCCGCTGACATCGTTTGTTCTGCCCGGTGGGACGGAGCTGGCCGCGCGACTGCACTTGGCCCGCACCGCCGCGCGCCGCGCGGAACGGTCGCTCATGGCACTGGCGGATTCCGAACCCGTGAATGCGCGGGCGCTGGCCTATATCAACCGGTTGTCCGACCTCCTGTTCGTCCTTGCGCGGCAGGCGAACGACGGGGGTCGAAAAGACGTCCTTTGGCAACCAGGGATGACGGCCGGTTCCGACTGAACGGAAAACAAATTAACCATAATCCCGGCGGATTTGCAGGCAGATTCACCCTTAATTCAGTTTTGCACTCTTATCTTACCGTCGTGCTCCTTGGCGGAATGACGCCCGCTGTGACCCGCAACCCCGGCGTCCACCAAGGCAATCAGGAGGATACGGAACGTGAGAAAGCTATATTTTCTGGTCATTACGGCCCTTTTCATAGCACCCGCCGCCGTCGCGGATACCGCGGCCGGCATAGAGGCTTTCAAGACCAAGCAATTCGCCACGGCTATTAAGGAATTAACCCCGGCGGCCGAAGCTGGCGACACAGACGCCCTATACCATCTTGCCCAGATGTATAGCGGTGGTTTTGGCGTCAGGAAAAACCTCACTAAGGCGCTGGAATTATACGGAAAAGCAGCCAATAAGGGGCATGTGCCGTCGCAAAAGGAATACGGCACGGCGCTGGCCATTGGCGATGGCGCCGAACAGGATGTCTCCGAAGGCCTTAAATGGCTGCTTATCGCCGCCAGAACCGGCGATCATGATGCAGGCGTTTACGCCTTGCGATTTTCTCAATTGATGAACCGTACCGTGGTGCTGACGGCTCGGCGGAATGCCCACGAATGGGCAACCGCGTTCAAGAAAACGCAGGAAGCAGCGCAAGACTAAAACTAGCGCGACGACAGCACGACCGACAGCACATTCCCGGCTAGATCATTGGCCGTCGCGTAATTCGTCTCGCGGCCTTTCTGCAGATAGGCTTTGCAGGTGACCACGGCGGCTCGGTCGTAGCCGGACAGCTTGGTCAACAGGTCTTCGATCGCCTGATCAAGCCGGACGAGGGGCACCACATCACTCACCAGCCCCAGCGCGAGCGCCCGTTCGGCATCGATGGTATCCGTCGAATAGACCATATTCAAAAGCGATTTTGGCGGAATTCTGTCCAGATGCGCGAGCATGGCAAGGGTCGGCGGAAGATTGGCGCGCATTTCAGGCAGGGCAAACCGCGCATTGTCGGCCGCGATGGTGACATCGCACATGGCCGTAACGCCGCAGCCCATGCCGTTGACCAGACCCTGCGCGCCGGAAATGACCGGTACTTCTGCCTCCCGGATCGCGGCATAAAGTCCCAGTATCGGTTCAATCAGGGCTTCGCGCATCTCCAGCGCCGTCGTCGGTTTACCCTCCGGGGCGCCGGCCGGGTCTCTCCCCTTGCAAAAATCATCGCCGGCGCCACGAATAACGATAGCGTTGACCAGCTTGTCTGAACCGACATCGCGAATCCGGGCGGCGATCTGCTTCGCCATGGCCAGCGTCAGCATGTTGCCCTTGTCAGGCCGGTTGAGCGTCAGTCTGATAATCGCGCCGTCGCGGGTAATCGAATATCCGTCACTCATGGTTGGGTCTGTCTCCCTGCTTACGATTGTTCCTGAACGATCCCGTTCTTGCGGAAGGTTTCATATTCCGCGTCGCTGAGCCCCAGGGCCTGACACAGGGCCGCCCGCGTATCGGCGCCGAGCGCCGGCGGGTAATGGTGCGGCGGCTCCTCGACACCGCGAAACTTGATGGGATTGCCGGCCACGCGCGCCCGATCGCCCTGATCGTTCTCGAGCTCGAGCACCATATTGCGATGGCGAACCTGAGGATCGCCCAACGCATCCGCGACCGTATTCACTTCGCCAACGGGCACGCCGGCGTCTAACAGCAGCGGCACCCATTCCGTCGCCTCGCGCTGCAAAAAGGCCTCTTCCAGCAGGGGCCAGAGGGCCTTGCGATTTGTAAATCTGTCATCATTGAGGATAAAGCGCGGATCTTCGATCAAATCGGCCCGACCCAGCACCTCGCACAGGCCTTTCCACATGCGCTCCGTATTGGCCGTAATCACCAGCTCTGTCTGGTTCGCCGCGGCAAATGACCGGTAGGTCGGGATCGATTCATGGCCGCTTCCCTGGCGCCCCGGCACGTCACCGGAATGAAGATAATAGGCCGCCTGATAGGTCAGCATGGCGACCTGGCAATCCAGCATGGAAATATCGATAAATTTGCCCTTGCCGGTCCGCCTGCGTTCCTCAAGGGCCGCCAGCGATCCGATCGCCGCATACATGCCGGCCGACAGATCGCCGAGCGGAATGCCGGCGCGAACCGCCGTGCGGCCCGGCTCGCCGGTCAGGCTCATGCCGCCGGACATGGCCTGGACGATCATGTCGTAGGCCGGCCGATCGCGGTAGGGTCCGTCCTGTCCGAAGCCGCTGATCGACGCCCAGATCAGGCCCGGGTTGCGCTTCCTCAGATCGTCAAAAGTAAGACCCAGCCGGTCCAGCACGCCCGGACGGAAATTTTCCATCAGAATATCGCACCTGTCGGCCAGCCGTTTGACCAGATCGAGGCCTTCGGGCGCCTTCATATCGATGACGACGCCTTTCTTGTTGCGGTTGATCGACAAAAAATAACAGCTGTCCGATCCGACGAAATGGGGCGGCAGGGTGCGTGACCAGTCGCCCGACGGCGCCTCGAGCTTCATGACATTGGCACCCAGATCGGCGAGGATTTGCGTGCTGAAAGGACCGGCGAGAAATTGCGTCAGATCCAGCACCTGAATGCCCGACAGCGGGCCCGGGCGAAATGCGGCTTCCTGTTCACCTGCCATTGCTTTATTCTGCGGCCTGAACGGACGACGCGGCTGCGATCAGCGACACCAGCTTTTGCGGGGTAACAGGGACATCCGATAAAGCCACGCCAAATGGGGCCAGCGCATTTTCCACCGCCGCGATGATCGCCGCGGCGGCCGGGATGGTGCCCCCTTCACCGGCGCCTTTGACCCCCAGCGGGTTTATAGGAGACGGCGATTCAATGTGAATGGTTTCCGCATCCGGCACGTCGCCGGCAGCCGGCAGGAGATATTCCGCGAAGGTCGTGGTCAGCGGGTTGGCGTGCTCGTCATAATGCTGTTCTTCGAAAAGCGCGTTGCCGACGCCATGCGCCAGACCGCCCTGGACCTGCCCATCGACAATCATCGGGTTAATCAGATTTCCCGAATCATGGGCGATCACATATCGCACGATGGCCACGTGGCCGGTTTCGATGTCGACCTCCACCTCCGCGATATGAGTGCCATTGCAATAGGCCGACTGGTCCGGTGCGAAATAATGCGTCGCCTCCAGCCCCGGTTCCATCCCGGACGGAATGGCGAAGCCCGGCACACCGGCCACCGCATGCGCCACCTGTCCCAACGTCACCGCCATATCGGGAACGCCGCGCACGAAGGCCTTGCCGCCATCGAGTTCGATATCTTCTTCCGCCGCCTCCAGCATATGGGCGGCGACTTTGATGACCTTGTCCCGCACGTCGATGGAGGCGAGGTGAACCGAGGGTCCGGCGTTGGCGGCGATGCGGCTTGCAAAGGTCCCGACCCCATGAGCGATTTTTGTCGTATCGGCGAGACTGACCTCGATGTCTTCTATGCCGACACCGAACTTTTCCGCACAGAGTTGCGCCATGGTCGTTCGGTGTCCCTGGCCCTGCGGCGCCGCACCGGTCAGCAAAAAGATCTTTCCCGACGGCGCGATACGGACCGTGGCGCCCTCGAACGGACCAAGCCCGGTTCCCTCGACATAATTGCCGATTCCGATGCCGAGATAGCGCCCCTCGGCCCGCGCCGCCTGTTGGCGGGCCGGGAAGCCCTCATAATCGATTTTCTCCAGCGCTTCGGCCTGGCAGCGGGGATAATCGCCGCTGTCATAGATCACCGGTTTGCCGTCACGGAAAATCAATCCGACCTTATAGGGCATCCGGTCCGCCGGGATCAGGTTGCGGCGCCGGATTTCGGCCCGGTCCAGGCCAATCAGATCGGCGGCCTTGTCCATGAGCCGTTCCATGGTGAAAACCGCCTGCGGACGGCCGGCTCCGCGCACCGGCGTCACATGCACCTTGTTGGTCAGCGCGACAATGGTTTCCAGACGATAGTTCGGCAGGATATAGGGGCCCGGCACGGTGGTCGCGGCGATCAGCGGTGACACGATGCCCCAGGGAATATAAGAGCCGGTATCGTGGATCATGGTGCCGCGCACGCCGAGAATTTTGCCGTCGGCACTGAACGCGGCTTCAACGTCCCAATACTGGTCGCGCTCCTGGCTGGCGCAGACGAAATGTTCGCGCCGGTCTTCGGTCCACTTGATCGGCCGGCCAAGCTTGCGCGCGCAAAAAGGCACTACCGCTTCTTCCGAATAAAACATGGCCTTGGGTCCAAACCCGCCGCCCACATCGGGCGCGATCACATCGATTTCGTTCTCGGTCCATCCCATGATGCCAATGATATTGCGTTTGACCTGATGCGGCGTCTGGGTCGCGGACCACAGCATGGTGCGGCCTTCGTCGGGATCATGAATGGCCAGCACACCGCGCCCTTCCAGAGCATGGCCGCCGCCGCGGTGATGGCGAATGGATACCGAAACAACATGCGCGGCACCGGGGAACACGGAATCGGCGTCGCCATATTGAGAGATAAAACGCGCCGCAATGTTATCCGGGGACGATGAATGAGCGACCGGGGCGCCGGGCTGCACGGCATCGCGGGCGTCCGCCGCCACCGGCAGTGGCTCCCAATCGATCTCGACGGCGGCAATTGCGTCTTCGCCAAGATGGCGCGTATCGGCGATCACCACGGCAAGGGGCTCACCCACATAGGTTACTTCGCCCGCCGACAACAAATGCGGCATCATGGGCTGGCTGATGGCCGGATTGGGCAACAGGAGAAGCAGCCGGTTATCGCGCACGTCGGCCGGGAAATCGGCCAGCGTATAGATGGCGTGAACACCCGGCATTTTTAGCGCGGCACGGGTGTCAATCCTGGTAAAACGGGCGTGCGGATGCGGGCTGCGGACAAACATTGCATGCAGCATGTTGGGGACCCGGATATCGTCGGTGAACTGCCCTCGGCCTGTCAGCAAGGCCGGATCTTCAAGCCGTTTTACCGCCGCCCCAAAGAATTTCGCGCCCATTCGCCGATTATCCTTCCTGATCTAACGCGCAAACAGATGGATCGAGCAGACGCCATGATCGAAGCCTGAAATGCCGCCGCCGGTGCAATGGGTAAGGCCGATTTTGGCGCCTTCGACCTGGCGATCTCCGCATTGCCCGCGTAACTGGCGAACAATTTCAACGATCTGCGCAACGCCGGTCGCCCCGATGGGATGCCCCTTGGCAAGCAACCCGCCGCTGGGATTGACCGGGATACGGCCGCCCAGCGATGTCTCCCCGTCTTCCAGCAGCCTGGCCGCGTCGCCCTTGGCGCAAAATCCCAGCGCCTCGTAATACAGCAGTTCAGCGATGGCAAAGGCGTCATGGACTTCCGCCAGATCGACGTCTTCGGGCCCGATGCCGGCTTCCTCATAAAGCTGTTCCGCGCCCCGTACGGTAATCTCGGGCGAGGTCATATCGCGGAACCCGGTCATGTAATTGCCGGAATTGATCTCCGACCCCAGGACCCGAACCGGGCTGGTGGTATATTGCCGGGCTTTATCCGCTGAACAAATCACCACCGCCGCCGCCCCGTCACCGGACGGGCAGCAATGGAACAGGGTCAGGGGATCGGCGACGGGGCGCGCCTGTTTGACCTGTTCGATGGTCACCGGGTCGCGGAACTGGGCGTCGGGATTAAGCCCGCCATGTTTGCGGGCCTTGACCGATACCATGGCGAGCTGATCTTCGGTCAAACCGTATTCATACATATAGCGCCGCGCCCGCATGGCATAGAGCGCCGGCATGACCAGCCCGTGCGCAACCTCCCAATCTTCTTTTTCGAGCGGCAGGGTGCCGCCGCCGAACTTGGTGAGCTTTTCCACCCCGATCACCAGCGCCGCGTCATAGACACCGGCCGCCACCGCGATCCACGCTTCCCGGAACGCGGTGGAGCTCGACGAGCACGCGTTCTCGATATTGATGATGGGAAGACCGGTGAGGCCGACTTTTTTCAGAATCCGCTGGCCCGCCATCATGCCGCCAAGTGCTGTGCCGCAATAGGCGGCCCCTATCTCTTTCTTCTTGATGCCGGAATCCTGGATCGCCTGTTTAACGGCGGGCCAGGCAATATCGGCGAGCGTTTTCTTCGGATATTTTCCAAAGGGGACCAGGCCAGCCCCAATAATCGCGACCTCCCGCATCACACATCCCCCTCTTTAACCGGGATAAAGGAATAGCTTTCCACCGGCGCGCCGGTCGCATCTGTCACGAGCGTCGCCAT
>JAQBTY010000436.1 GCA_027624735.1 Pseudomonadota bacterium
CGACCGCATCGAATTGCTGGATCGGGCGGATTGGGACGCGGGCAATCTGTCCTACGGCGATCAGCGGCGGCTGGAGATTGCCCGGGCAATGTGCACCCGGCCGGTACTGTTATGTCTGGATGAACCGGCGGCCGGTTTAAACCCACGGGAATCCGCGGCCCTGAACGAGTTGCTGTTGACGATCCGCGAGGAGGAGGGGGTAGGCATCCTTCTGATCGAACACGATATGAGCGTTGTCATGGGCATTTCGGATCATATCGTC
The DNA here is from genome assembly GCA_027624735.1 of Pseudomonadota bacterium. Lineage (GTDB taxonomy): Bacteria > Pseudomonadota > Alphaproteobacteria > MPNO01 > UBA2964 > JAQBTY01. The sequence goes on from JAQBTY010000436.1 coordinate 263, forward strand.
GTTCTGGATTACGGCCGTAAAATAGCCGACGGCACACCGCTGGAGATTAGAGAGGATGACGCCGTTATTCGGGCCTATTTAGGTGAGGACGATTTGGAATCAGTGGCGGCTCCATGCTGACCGTATCCGGCCTTCATGCGCATTACGGACACATTCATGCCCTGCGCAATGTATCGCTTGAGGTGGCCGAGGGAGAAATCGTTACCCTGATCGGCGCCAACGGCGCCGGTAAATCCACGCTCCTGATGACGATTTGCGGTGATCCGAGAGCATCGCAGGGAACCATTGTTTTTGCTGGTCAGGACATTTCTCGCCTGCCGACGCATGAGATCGCGCGTCTCGGAATCGCGCACGCGCCGGAAGGCAGGCGTATATTTCCGCGCATGACAGTTCTGGAAAATTTGTTGTTGGGCGCGACGGCGAATGAGGCGGTTGATGTCGATTCCCAACTCGACCGCGTCTTTGGATTGTTTCCCAGGCTGAACGAACGGGTGGCGCAACGGGGCGGCACCCTGTCCGGCGGTGAACAGCAAATGCTGGCGATCGCGCGCGCGCTTATGAGCCAGCCGAGATTGCTGTTGCTCGACGAACCGTCGCTCGGTCTCGCGCCGATCATTGTCCGCGAAATATTCCAGGCGATCGGTAATCTCAACAGGAAGGACGGTATGACCGTGTTTCTCGTGGAACAAAATGCCCATCATGCGCTGCGCCTGGCGCATCGCGGCTATGTCATGGTCACCGGCGAAATCGCCCTGTCGGGGACAGGGACGGAATTGATGAACAATGCAGATGTAAAAGCGGCCTATTTGGAAGGCGGTCACGGAAGAACGGCGAAGGATGCCCCATCATGAACGGCCTTATTTCAAACCAACCTGTCGTGTTCGGTTTATTTACCGTCGTCCTGATGGGCGGCGCCGGCTATATGACGGGGCAGGCCGTAGCGTCGACCTGGCGGCCTTTTGGGCAGGCTGTCACCTATAGCGTGCTGTTGGGCGTAGCGGACCGGTTTCTTATATATGCGCTGTTCGACGGCGCCTTGTTGTCTGTGCCCGGGCTGATTCTGGATACCGCGGTTATTCTGGCCATCTGTTCGATCGGGTATCGGATAACCCGGATTTCGAAGATTGTGGGGCAATATCCCTGGCTCTATGAACGCACCGGTTATTTTAAATTGCGATCGCGAAACGGCTGACAGGGAACCGGCAAGCTTGCCCCCGGCGCTCAAATCGATACAGTCGAGTCAGAGATTTAGGAGTAGAAATAACGCTCAAATAACGCCGAAATTAGACCGAAGCTAGACCGAAATAACGCTGAAAAAAACCATACCGGAAATGAAGGAGTTGGCGATGACAAAACGAACCCTTGGTAAAGTTACTGCGGCGGTCGCGATTTCTTTTTGCCTGCTACAACCAGCAAAAGCAGAAATAACGATCGCAACGGCGGGGCCGATGACCGGCCAGTACGCGTCGTTTGGCGAACAGATGCGGCGCGGCGCCGAGATGGCGGTCAGGGATCTGAATGCACGCGGCGGCGTTCTCGGGCAACAATTGCGGCTCGAAATTGGCGACGACGCCTGTGACCCCAAGCAGGCGGTCGCGGTGGCGAACCAGCTTGCCGGCAAAGGCGTCAAGCTTGTCGCCGGTCACTTTTGCTCGGGGTCATCTATTCCGGCGTCAAATGTTTATGCGGAAGAAGATGTCCTGCAGATTTCCCCCGCCTCCACCAACCCAAAATTAACCGAGCGCGGTCTTGGCAACGTTTTCCGCGTCTGTGGCCGTGACGATCAGCAGGGCCTGGTCGCCGGGAATTTTCTCGCCGACCGGTTCGGCGGCAAGACGATAGCGGTCATTCATGACAAGACCGCCTATGGCAAGGGACTTGCGGATGAAACGAGCAAGACATTGCGGAAACGGCGGGTGACCCCGGTATTGTATGAGGCCTATACGGCCGGCGAAAAGGATTACACCGCGCTCATAACGAAGCTAAAAGTCAACCGCGTCGATGTGCTGTATGTGGGGGGCTACCACACTGAAGCAGGCTTGATGGTCCGCCAGATGCGCGATCAGGGAATGAAGACCATCCTGGTATCCGGGGACGCTCTGGTGACTGATGAATTTTGGTCCATCACGGGTAAGGCGGGCGAGGGTACGATGATGACCTTCAGTCCCGATCCGAGAAAGAACCCCATAGCCGCGCCCCTGGTCGCAAAATTCCGCAAGATCGGATATGAGCCCGAGGGCTATACGCTCTATACTTATGGTGCCATCCAAGCATGGGCTCAAGCCGTCGAAAAAATCAAAAGCACGGATACGGGCAAGCTCATAAAGGCGTTGAAATCGATGAGCTTCGAGACAGTTATCGGAAAGATCGGCTTTGACAAGAAAGGCGATGTCACGGCGCCGGGTTATGTCCTTTATGAGTGGAAGAACGGGAAATACGATTACGTAAAATAAATTCAAATTGGATGAAAATTTTAAAGGCCCGCCTAAGTTCAAGGCGGGCCTTTTTCTGTCGATATAAACGACATCGATAGCTTATATTTTTTTCCGGCGCGGGACTTTCTCGCCCTTTTTGCGGCCCAGGCCGATTTTCTTCGCAAATGAGGAACGCTGTAGCGCGTAATTTGGGGCGACCATCGGGTAGTCGGCGGGCAAACCCCACTTCGTCCGGTATTCGTCAGGCGACATGCCATAGGCTGCGCACAAATGACGTTTCAGCATCTTCAGCTTTTTGCCGTCTTCCAGACAAATGATGTAATCGGGACTGATCGATCGGCGGACGCTGATGGCCGGTTTCTGCGCTTCAGCGCTATCTGAGATAGTTTGGCCATTAAGCGAAGTCAAGGCACCATAAACGGTGTTGATTACGTCGGGTACCTGCGCTGCCGCGATCGCGTTGTTGCTAACATACGCCGAGACAATTTCGACCGACATGCGCAATAAGTCATTTGACTCTACCGTCTGAATGTTTTCTTCTGTCATTTTTGAAAATTCGCCTTTTTTAGATTTATCAAGATTAGCTCAAATCGCATGATGACTTCGGACTGTCAATATTAATTCGTTGAAAATCGTTTTAGTTTCAGAAAAAAATTTATTTCTGAGTAAAATTCATGATTGCTGCCATAAAAAGCCATAATAATATTATCCGTTGCTCCCGGAAACGTTGAATATGGATATGAACTATTGTGGCTTATCCCGTTAACTCAGGCTCGTCTATATGTGGTAAC
>JAQBTY010000437.1 GCA_027624735.1 Pseudomonadota bacterium
AAATCAGATGACGTTACAATGGGCATGAAATTTAAACCGGACAGTAGTGGCGAAGGCCGACCATGACGGTGATGTGAACGAGATTAGGCCTTACAGTAGTATGCTGGACCCGGGTCGGAGCTTGTCCTCGGGCCGGCTTACAGCCGAACCCGGGGCCCGGGTATGACGAGTTGGGGGGTAAGCGAAATGGCTGACAGGTCGGATGCTCGCGCCGCGCTGGAACATTTGGTCATCGATTTCACCGAGGCGTTCAACCGCGAGGACATTGATGAAGTCATGTCCTACTTCGCCGACGATGCCCTTTACGACGAGTTCAACGACGTTCGTCATGTGGGGAAAGACGCTATTCGGGCGGCTTTCGAGCCGCAATTCGCCGGTGCGTATGGGCGCCTGCGATTTCACACCGAAGATATGTTTCTCGATGTCGAGGTTGGTAAAGCCATGATCCGCTGGGTGCTGACGCTGGAAGAGGATGCGCGCCAGGGCGCCTATCGCGGTCTCGATATTCTGCATTTCGAGAACGGCAAGCTCACCGAAAAGCACACATACTGCAAAGCCAAAATTCCGCTCATCCGGAACAAGAAATCGCTGGTGGAAAAAGGTGGTTGGCCGGTTTCCTGAACCTTTGGCGCGCGGTGTTTCCGGCCCGCTATAAATCCCAGAGCAGTGGCGCCAATTCAGTCAAATTGTCGATATAATAGTCCGCCCCCAGCGCCTCGACAGGGCCAAGCGAGTAGCCGTAGGTCACGGCAATAACGGGTATTCCCGCCCCCTGACCGGCATGTACGTCATTCGGACTGTCGCCGACCATCACCGCTTCGGCGGCATCAATGCCGAGCCGGCCAAGCACCGCGAGCACGTGGCGCGGATCGGGCTTGCGGACGCCCGCGAGCAGGTCGCCGCCAAACACAGCGGAAAAATAATGGTCGATCTTAAGCGCGTCGAGCAGGGGTTCGGTCGATCTTTGCGGCTTGTTGGTGCATAGCCCGAGAGAAACACCGAGGGAGGCAAGCTGCTTGAGACAGTCGCGGGCGCCGGGGAACAGCAGGGTTTCGCGCGCGCTGCAATCGGCATAAATGTCGTGGAATTGGATCGCCGCGGCGTCTAGTTCCGTTTTGCTCAGGCTCCGGCCATTTTTGGAGAATGCCTTGTTGATGAGCCCGGGAATGCCATCGCCGATCATCGATTCCACGTCGGCCAGTTCCACCGCCGGTGATCCCCGAGCCTCAAGGACAGCATTGAGCGCGGTCTGCAATCCGGGGGCGCTGTCGACCAGCGTGCCGTCCAGATCGAAAACCACCGCCCTGATACGCATGTCCAGGAGACTAGTCATAGGACATGTTCAGGAGCCGGGCGGCGTTGCCGGCATGGATCTTGTGTTCGGTGTCCGCGTCCAGCCCCAGCCGTTCCACCGCGGCGATGCATTTCCCAATCGACGCGAACGGGGCATCGGACGCGAAAACCACATTATTGGCGGTAAAAAACTCGAGCCCGCACAGCAGCGGCGCGACCGCCCCGTGCATCGCGGTGTCGGCATAAAACATGCGGAAATAATCCATCGGCGGCCGGCGCAGCGCATTTTTCATCGACAAATAATCCTCATCCACCGTGCGGCGCCCCATATTGGCGAAGGCGTTATCGACCCGGCCTTCGTGAAACGGGATATTGCCGCCCATGTGATGGGTGATGATCTTGATGCCCGGATAGCGGTCGAACAGTCCGGTGATGACAAGGCGCAGCATGGCGACCGATGTCGCATAGGGCCAGCCCATGATGGTCCAGGCTTCGAAGCGGGACAGCTGTTCGGAGGCATAGTCCGATGAGGCGGAGGTCCGCACCGGATGCATCCAGATGGGTAACCCGTATTTCCACATGGCTTCGAACACCGGATCGTATTCCGGCGAATCGAGAGGCCGGCCGGCGACGTTGGTAAAAACCTGAACGCCTTTGGCCCCGAGTTGGTTGATGGCCCGGTCCAGTTCAGCCATGGCGCTGTCCATATCCAGCATGGAAATTGCGGCGACAAAAGCCGGAAACCGGTCCGGGTGCTTTTGCACCAGCTCCGCCATCGAATCGTTGGCGATTTTGGCGACTTCGGTCCCCTGTTCCGGGGTCATGACGTCTTCGAGCGGCGGATTGGGCAGCGAAATTATCTGGCGGTAATCGCCGTAGGTATCCATCTCCCAAAACCGGCCATCGAGATCGTGCAGGAATTTCATATTGGCGATGCGCTTGCCGATATTGCCGAGGTCGGCCGACATCCGGGTCATTTTTTCGTAGGCAGTCGCCGGAAAGATATGAGTGTAGATATCAACGATCATCGCTGTCTCCCCTGTCGCTGATGCCGTTCCAGCGGCGTTCAAATTTTAGCGCCGGCTCACGCCCTATATTTTCCCCAACGCGATCAGGATCGATTCCGGTGTCATCGGTTGGGCGGTTACCCGTGCGCCAAAGGGGCGCAGGGCATCGTTGACGGCGTTCATGACGACGGCCGGGGCGGCGCCGGTCCCGGATTCGCCGACGCCCTTGGCGCCGAGTTCGGAAATTGTGGTCGGCGTCTGGATATGCATCACGTCAATGTCGGGCATTTCGCCCGCCATGGGGGTCAAATAATCCGCCATGGTGCCGTTCTGCAGCTGGCCTGCTTCGTCATAGACGCAATGTTCGAACAGGGCGCCGCCGATACCCTGCACGCAGCCGCCGCGAACCTGTTCGTCGGCGAGCTGCGGATTGATCACCCGGCCGCAATCCTCCACCACCCAATGCCTGAGCAGCTTGATGAACCCGGTGTCGGTATCGACCTCCACATAGGCGCCCTGAATGCCGTTGGTGAAGATATAAAGGGCATCGGTCAGCCGGAAACGGCGCGTCACGGACAGGATCGGCTGCAGGGAGTTGGGCAGTTCGCCGAGCTGAAAATGGCCGATCCGGCCAATCTCCGCCAGCGAAATGCGGATTGTTTCGCTGCCCGAATCGACCACATTGCCATCGACGATGTCGAGCGCGCTGGGTTCGGCCTGAAGCAGCGTCCCGGCAATGACGAGGATTTCTTCACGGAGCGCCCGCGCCGCCTGATAGGTGGCTTCGCCACCGATGGCGGTGGCGCGCGATGCGTAGGTGCCGCCGCCATAGGGCGTGGCGTCTGTGTCGCCTTCGATCACCCGAATGCTGTCGATGGGAATGCCCAGCGCCGCGGCGGCGATCTGGCCCATGACGGTATCCACCCCCTGGCCCTGATCGGTGACGCCGACCGCGCAGATGACCCCACCGGAGGGTTCGAGCTTGATGGTGCAGGCGTCCTGCGACGCGATGGGCGCGCCGCCGGCGCCGTAATAGCCGTGCGGCCCGGGGGCGGTGCCCTTGATGAAGGCGGCGATGCCGATACCGCGCTGAATGCCTTTTTTACGGAAAGAAGCCTGTTCTTCGCGGAGCGCGGCGTAACTCATTCGCTCTTCCAGGGCCTCGAGGCAGGCCTGATGCGACAGAT
>JAQBTY010000438.1 GCA_027624735.1 Pseudomonadota bacterium
AGATCGACGATCGTGCCCAAATCGCAGATCGCGATCTTGGTGGTGCCACCGCCGATATCCACATTCATCACCGTAACCTGGGCCTGGCCGGAATTGAGCACGGCGCCCGAGCCATGGGCCGCCATCGCCGTTTCCAGACGATCACCCGCCGACACCGAGACGAACTTTCCGGTCTCGAGCGAAAACAGCTCGCCAATCGCCCGGGCGTTCTTGCGGCGGACCGCGACGCCCGTGAGGATCAAGGCGCCGGTATCGATCTTGTCAGGGGTCAGCTGGGCAAAGCTGTATTGCTCTGCAATAAACGCGCCAAGTGCTGTGGCATCGATGCTGTCGGCATCGTCATAGGGCGTCAAAAAAATATCGGATTCAAACAGAATGTCACGTTCGGCCACGACATAACGGCCGTCGCGCTGCTCCATCTTCAGGCGCGAGAACACCAGATGCGTGGTGGATGATCCGATATCCACCCCGACGCTGACCAGCCTGGTTTCTGCCTCATCCGCCAGATTGCGCCGTGGCCTGGCAAAAACCACGCGGCCACCTTCGGTATCGTCACTCACGCCAGTGTCCTGTTAGTTTCACTCAAAAAAAGTTCCCCTCACCCACTGCGGCTAACCTCGGCTGACGCCTCGCTAAGCCTACGTACCCTCTCCCGCAAGCAGGAGAGGGAAGGGGCCCGCGACACTCTTGTGTCGTGGGAAGGGTGAGGGCCTTACCGCGCATATTTAGACGATATGTTCAGTAGTGTTCTGGTTCAGAAGTTGGTGACCTCTAGATCATTCAACCCGTGCCCGCCAGGGTGATGGGGCGCGTTGCCTGATAGAGCCAGGAAACGGTCTGCGCATCGACCAGGGGTCCGATTGTTTCGCGGATACGCGCATGATAGGCGTTGAGCCAATCGATTTCCTGGATGGTCATGATACCCGTATCAACCAGCGCGAGGTCAATGGGGGCAAGCGTCAGCGCCTCGAAACCCAGCATAGGGCGTTCGTCACCCTCACCCGGCGGCGCGGCGCGGACGATTTCCAGATTTTCTATCCTGATGCCATAGGCGCCGGTTTTGTAGTAGCCGGGTTCGTTGGATACAATCATGCCAGGACGCAGCGGCGTATCGGCGAAGCGTTTCGCAATCCGCTGCGGCCCTTCATGAACGCAGAGATAGCTGCCGACCCCGTGACCGGTGCCGTGATCGAAATCCAGCCCCACCTGCCACAACGCCTGACGGGCCAGTGTATCAAGTTGCCCGCCACTGGTGCCGGTTGGAAAACAGGCCGTGGCAATGGCGATATGGCCCTTGAGGACCCGTGTAAAACGGTCCCGCATCTCGTCACTGGGCTTACCGATTGCCACCGTCCGGGTTACATCGGTCGTGCCGTCCAGATACTGTGCGCCGGAATCGACCAGATAAAGAGTTCCCGATTCCAGTTTCCGGTTGGTCGCCGGGGCAGAATGGTAATGAACGATGGCGCCGTTCGACCCGGCCCCGGAAATGGTCTCGAAGGACAGTCCGCGAAACAGATCTCCACCGGCGCGGCACTCATAAAGCTTGTCCACCGCGGTGAGCTCATCGACCGCCCCCTTGGGCGCTTCCGCCGCGAGCCAGGCAAGGAAATGGCACAAAGCCGCCCCGTCACGAATATGCGCGGCGCGCGTCCCAGCCAGCTCCGTGGCGTTCTTGCACGCCTTGGGCAGCGCGCAGGGGTCCGGTTTACGCATGAGTACGGCGCCGGCCGTCTCCAGCCGGTCCATTACCCAGGAGGGCGCGGCATTCGCCGAAACATGGACCACCGATTTGGCGGCGCCCAGAGCGGTCAGGGCATCGCCGAAATCACCAATCGGCCGCACGGTCACGTCTTTACCGAGGTGCGCGATTGTTCCGGGGGGTAATTTCCGGGGATCGATAAACAGTTCGACACCGCCATCACCACCACTGGCGGCGGCGATCGCGAAGCACAGCGTGACCGGCGTATTGGGAAGATCGCCGCCGCGTATGTTCAACAACCAGGCAATCGAATCCGGCGCCGTCAAAACCGCGGCGCCGGCGCCGCTGTCCGCAAGCGCCTTGGCGACCTCATGCCTTTTATCGGCCGAGGTACGCCCGGAGTAGGCCTCTCCCTGCACCTCTACGGGCGCGATGGGTTCGGCCGGCTGGTCCCGCCAGACGGCATCCAGGGGATTCGGCTCGACCGGCGCCAGTTCCACCCCGGCGCGCTCGCAGCCAGCGCGGATACTCGCCAGACCATCAACGGTATGCAGCCACGGATCATACCCGATACGGGCGCCTTTCGGTGCGTTGGCGGCTATCCAGGCCGCCGGCGGTTCTTCCGACGAATGACACGGCGAAAACGCGTTGAGATCCACTTGATCGCGGACCTGCAGCGTATACCGTCCATCGACAAAGATAGCCGCCCTGTCTTCCAGCACCACGGCCATGCCGGCGGATCCGGAAAATCCTGTGAGCCAGGCCAGCCGCTGGGCGTTTCGCGGCGGCGATTCCGACTGATGGGCGTCTGACAAGGGCACCAGAAAGCCCTGAATGCCCCGACGCGCCATTTCTTGCCGAAGCGCGGCAAGGCGATCGATCGGGGCGGGTTTCATGTCGAGCCCGGACGCGCCGGAGGCGCGCTCTTCGGCAACCAGGGCGGAAAGCGCCGCCGCGAGAGCCTCGGGCAGCGTCTCACCAACCAGACAATGCCAGGCGGTCGGATCGACGGCGGGCGGCGCGGCGGCCACACCCCGGGCAATCGCGCGGATTTCCGTCACCGGGACGGATATACCCGCCTCCCCGAGAAGGCGGGTCAGCTCCGCGTCGCCGCCGTAGGTGTGAGATCTAGTCATATGCCGCATTTCCGCCAATTTCGCCAGAATTCCAATGCGATTTCATCATCTTACGCAACCCATACCGTATTACAGGCGCCCTGCCCACGGTACCCGGAATAACCTTGTCAGAATAACTATTTATAAAACAAACGGTGGTAAAGATATGATCTTCGAGCCCCATAATTTTATTACCGAGGAGAGTAAGCCGTGTCGGATCGTCTTATCCAGATTGGCCGCGTTCCGCTGATCCCTGATCCCTATGTCGCGATCAAGGCCAGCCAGGCCTTCTCCACCAGCAGGGCTCAGGCAGAGCGGGTCATTGAGCTGGGCAGGGCTGTTTCCGGCCTTCTGTCAGCCATCCGAAATTGTGCCCGCGGGTTCACCGATTTGCTCCAGAGAGCAATCCAGATCCGTAATCTGTCAACGATGACCGACAAATCCCTGTCCGATATTGGCCTTCGTCGTGACCAGCTGTCGCAGTTCTATGCCGGGAACGGGCCCGATACCTTCGTCAGCCAGCGTCGTCCGGCATGGACGGGTGATAACGAACGCTGATCTGCATCACCATCAGCCACCTGTCCCCTGAATGGCCTGCCCCTAGTAGTCTGAATCATCTAAAGCACAGGGTATAGGTTTTTCAGTTTGATGCGGGCGTCTTGTGTTG
>JAQBTY010000439.1 GCA_027624735.1 Pseudomonadota bacterium
CGACGGCTCGACGTCACCGTGGGCGGCGTGATGGATGGGAGCGGCCGGGTTCAGCGCCCTGATCGCGTCTTCGAGCGCGGGAAGGGAGGATTCATCCGCCATATCGGTTTTGGTGATGACGATGCGGTCGGCGACGGCGGTTTGCTTTCGGCACTCCGTATGCTGTGCCAACTGGCCCAAACCGTGAACCGCATCAACCGTCGAAATGACGCCATCCAGGAAATACCGATGCGCGAGGATCGGGTCGTTGATCAATGTATGCAGGATCGGGGCCGGATCGGCCAGGCCGGTGGTTTCGATCAGGACGCGCCGAAACTTGGTGATTTCGCCCCTGGCGCGTTTTAAAAACAATTCGCGCAGCGCCCGCGTCAGGTCACCCTGGACGGTGCAGCACAGGCATCCGGTGGTCAGTTGGACCATGCCCTCATCCACCGATTCCACCAGCAGATGGTCGATCCCGATATCGCCGAATTCATTGACCAGGACAGCGGTCTCGGACATGTCGGGATGGCGCAACAGATGGTTCAACAGGGTCGTCTTGCCGCTTCCCAGGAAACCGGTCAGCAGCGAAACCTGAATACCGGGATCGTCGTTTTCAGCGGTTTCCGTCATGTCTTATAGAGCTCATCCGGATCGGTCAGAACCTCGGCGATGACCGTAACACCATCGTCCCGGATCGCGTTAAAGAAGCAGTTCCGTCGACCTGTATGACAGGCGACCCCCAATTGATCTACCTGCAACAGCACCGTATCGCCGTCGCAATCGATGCGGAAATCGACCAGAGTCTGGGTCTGGCCCGAGCTCTCACCCTTGCGCCATAGTTTCTTGCGGGACCGCGAGTAATAGCAGACCTGGCCGGTGCGGAGTGTTTCAGCGACAGAATCTGCATTCATCCAGGCCATCATCAGCACTTCGCCGGAATCATGCTGCTGGGCGATCGCCGGCACCAAACCTGTCTTAGCGAACAGAATAGAGTCGATGGCCAATTTTATGGCCTTATCGGTGTAAGTGGTATTGCCCTCTGCCGGCATGTCGTCTCTTTCGCCATATTTTAAAGCAATGGCCGTTTAGAATTTATCAAAGAATTCCCCTCACCCACTGCGGCTAACCTCGGCAAGAGCCTCGGTAAGCCTTCGTACCCTCTCCCGCCTGCGGGAGAGGGAAGGGTGAGGGGCCTTTCTGCGTACAATTAAACCTACCTGCGCTAGGCGTTGGCGTTCAGCCGCTCGAACCCTTTTTCAAGGTCTTCGATCAAATCGTCGGCATCTTCCAGCCCGGCATGGATGCGCAATGTCGGCCCCACATCTTTCCACCGGTCATGGGTCGCCACCCGGATGGATGCGGGGTCTGTCAGCAGGATCAGGCTTTCAAATCCGCCCCAGCTGGCGCCCATGCCAAAGAGCTTCAACCCATCCAGCATGGCGGCGAAGGCTTCATCCCGATAGGGTTTAAGGACCACGCCGAACAGACCGGAGGCGCCGGTAAAGTCTCGTTTCCACAACTCATGGCTGGGGTTTTCCGGCAGGCCAGGATGCAGCACCTCGACCACTTCGGGTCGTGCCTGAAGCCATTTCGCCAGCTTGAGCCCGTTGATGTGATGCTGGCGCATGCGAACGCCGATGGTGCGCAAACCGCGCAGCGCCAGGTAGATGTCATCGGGGCCGGAATTGGCGCCGAGATCGGACGCCGACTGGCGGATTCTTTGCCATTGTTCATCGGTCGTGGTGATCACGCCCATCATGACGTCTGAATGGCCGACAATATATTTTGTCGCCGCGATGACGGAGACATCGACACCGTGTTCGAAGGGTTTGAAAAACATGCCGCTTGACCAGGTGTCGTCGATGATCACCACGCAGCCTCTTTTATGGGCTTCGTCGGCAATGGCGCGAATGTCCTGCACCTCAAAGGTGAGAGAGCCGGGAGATTCCGTGTAGACGATCTTGGTATTATCCTGGATCAGTTCGGCGATGCCGGCGCCGATCAGCGGATCGTAATAGGTGGTCTCCACCCCGAACCGGCCGAGAAACTTGTCGCAGAAAGAGCGGGCGGGTCCGTAGGCGGAATCGACCATCAGCACATGATCGCCGGATTTCAGGTAAGCCAGCATGGCGGCGTTGATGGCGGCAAGCCCCGATCCCATGGCGACGGCCCGGTCACCGCCCAGCAGGGCCGCGACCGCCACTTCGAACGCTTCATGGGTCGGCGTGCCTTGCCGCCCATAGGTGAACACGCCGGGTTCCCAACGATGCTTGCGGCGTTCGCGAAATTCTTCGAGCGTCGGCGCGACGATGGTCGACGCATGGTAAACCGGCGGGTTGACGATACCGTAGTTGTTTTCGGGATCGCGTCCCGCTGTCGTGATCAGCGTATCTTGCTTCATTGCCATTCATTCGATTGGTGAAAATCACACGGTTCCATAACCATGACGGTTTCCCCATCATGGCATTGCCTTCCACCTGTGGAAAGGCGCTTTAGCTGGTGGTTTCGACCGGCGTATCGGGGTGCGTGCCCCATTCCGACCAGGAGCCGTCATAGACCGCGACATCCTTCTTGCCGAGCAAATGAAGGCCAAGCGCCAGCACGCAGGCGGTGACGCCCGAACCGCAACTGGTGACGACCGGTTTGTCGAGGTTTATCCCGACGCCCTTGAAACGGTTTTGCAGGCAATAAACCGGCAGAACCGTTTTTGACTGCGGGTCGATCAGATGGTCATAGGGCACGTTTCGGCTGCCCGGGATATGGCCCGCGCGGCAGTTCGGACGCGGTTCCGGTTCCGCGCCCATAAAACGGCCCGGTGACCGCGCATCGAGGATTTGTTCGGATTTGAAAATCAGATTGTCCAACATGGTATCGATCGTGCGCACCATCTCCGGGCGGGGCAATGCCGTGAAGCTGGCCTTGCGGTCCGGTACGGGCCGGTCCGTGACAGGTTGTCCTTCGGCGATCCATTTGGGGAGACCGCCATCGAGTATGGCGACCCTGTCGTGGCCAAAGGCGCGTAACATCCACCATGGCCGGGCCGCGGTGAAAAGTCCCATCCCGTCATACACGATGACATTGGTATTGTTGCCAATGCCGAGCGCCGCCATGTGTCCCGCGAAGATTTCCGCCGACGGCAGCATGTGGGGCAGCGGACTATCGCGATCGGCTATGGTGTCAATATCCCAGAAGACGGCGCCCGGGATATGGGCGACATCGTATTCGGCCCGGCCGTTCCGCTCCATGGCAGGCAGATACCAGGATGCATCGACGATACGTATCGCCGGATCTTTTCGGTGTTGGGCGAGCCAATCGGTCGTCACCAGCGGGCCGGCTAATTCAATACTCATGCCGTGTCCTCAGCAAATCGGGTGGCGGGGTTATACAGCTTCTCTGCGGTTTTGCGAACCAAGAAGAATCGATTCTCTTTTTTGAGATATACCCCGACTCATTGAGAAAGCGAAATTAACGCTTGCTGGGCCCATTGAAAAGGATTCTTGT
>JAQBTY010000440.1 GCA_027624735.1 Pseudomonadota bacterium
AGGCCAAATAGGGGAGAATATTCGAGAAATTTTTCCTCGACGGCCCAGCCAAGTGCACTGGCGAGCGCGCTGACCTGCTGGTTATCGCCGGTTCTCCCACCATAGAGCACCCAAATTCGGGGGGTTTTCGGGGGTGCATCTGTGTTTTGCGAATCTGGCATCGGATTTTAGGGGCTAAAAATATCAAAATGACGGTGCGCCGGTGAATTGGCAACAAGCGTGTCTGTCGTTAATGTGGCGTAGGTCCCCTTTAGGCGAAAACGAATTTATGAAATCTGGTTCGGAAAGCTGGCTGCACGACCCCGGTAACGGGAAGCGATGCACAATCGTGGGAGAAATTGCCCAGGCGCATGATGGCTCCCTGGGGATGGCGCATGCCTATGTTGACGCGGTAGCTGCCGCCGGCGCTGACGCGGTGAAATTTCAGACCCATATTGCTGCTGCTGAAAGCACGCCGTCAGAGCCTTGGCGGACCCGTTTCAGCCCACAGGACGATTCCAGATATGATTACTGGCGCCGGATGGAATTTACACCGGAACAGTGGCACGGCTTGAAGGCCCATGCCGACGAAGCCGGCTTGCTATTCTTAAGCTCGCCCTTTTCCATGGAAGCAACCGAGCTCCTTACAAAGGTCGGCGTCGCGGGATGGAAAATCGCGTCGGGCGAGGTCACCAATTTCCCGATGGTCGAAATGATGTGCGAAACGCGCCTGCCGGTGATGCTGTCCACCGGCATGAGCCCGCTTACCGAGATCGATGAAGCGGTTGCGCTGGTAAAAGGCTATGATGTCCCCCTCGCGGTTATGCAGTGCACGACGCAATATCCGTCGCCGGCTGACTCCATAGGGCTCAATATGTTGGGTGAATTCCGTGACCGGTATAGCTGCGCTGTTGGGCTTTCCGACCATTCCGGCCAGATTTACGCGTCGCTGGCGGCGGCGACCATGGAGGCGGACATCATCGAGATCCACGTCACCATGAGCCGGGAAATGTTCGGTCCCGACGTCAAGGCCTCGGTGACGACGGACGAATTGAAACAGATTACAGATGGCGTGCGGTTTATTGCCGAAATGGCGGCACATCCGGTGGATAAGACAGTGACCCGTGCGGATATTGCCGAGCTTCGGGATATTTTCTTTAAAAGCCTTGTGCCGTGCGACGATCTGCCCGCGGCGACTGTATTGGAAGCGAAGCATATTACCGCTAAAAAACCTGGTACCGGCATTCCGGCCACTCAGTTCAAAAACTTGATTGGGCGAACGCTTGTCAGAAGCGTGCGACGGGATATGCCGTTTGTAGAAGAAGATTTCGAAAGGTAACGCCTTGGCCCGAAAAGTATGCGTGGTTATTACCGCGCGTCCCAGCTATGCACGGATCTATACCGCCCTTGACGCATTGCGGACGCATGAAGATGTCGAGCTGCAAATCGTCGTCGCGGCGTCGGCGCTGCTGGAACGCTATGGCAATGCGGTTAGCGTCATAGAGGAAGCGGGTTTTACCATCGACCGGCAGGTCTACATGATCGTTGAAGGCGAAAACCTTGTTACCACGGCCAAGTCGACCGGGTTTGGCCTGGCGGAGCTCGCGACCGTCTTCGATAATTTGAAGCCGGATATCGTCGTCACTATTGCCGATCGATTCGAGACCATGGCGACGGCGGTGGCCGCGTCCTACATGAATATTCCGCTTGCCCATATTCAGGGCGGCGAAGTGACCGGGTCGATCGACGAAAAGGTCCGGCATGCGGTCACCAAGCTCGCCGATTTGCATCTGGTTTCTTCGCGGAAGGCGGCGGAACGGGTCATCCGGATGGGGGAGAACCCGGACAGCGTTTTGGTCACCGGCTGTCCGTCAATCGACCTGGCGCAAACAGCCCTCGAGGCGGAACCGCGCGACACGGCGAAGGTTCTTTCCGCCTATGGCGGCGTCGGGGCGGAAGTGGATGTGTCCGGCGGTTATGTGGTTGTCCTGCAGCACCCGGTAACGACCGAGTACGAGCAGGCCTACAACCATGTCTCGGAAACGCTGGAAGCGGTGCGTGAAGGTGGTTATCCGGCGCTATGGTTCTGGCCCAATGTCGATGCGGGGTCTGACAATACCTCCAAGGCCATTCGCGGCTTTCGCGAACGTCACGAATTGTCGAATGTTCATTTCTATCGCAACCTCAATCCGCTCGATTTTCTCTCCATCCTGATCAACAGCGATTGTATCGTCGGCAATTCCAGTGCGGGTATCCGTGAATGCTCCTATTTGGGCGTTCCCGCGGTCAATATCGGCAATCGGCAACAGGGCCGCGACCGTGGCCGTAATGTTATCGATGTTGGCTATAACCGGAATGAAATCATCCGGGCCATAGAGCATTGTCGATCGAACGGCCGATCGGAAAGAGATTTGCTTTATGGCGATGGAAAGGCGGGGCCCAAAATCGCTGAGGCTCTTGCGACGACAACGGTTTCAATCGAAAAAATGCTGCCTTATTAGATTGAGATGGCACTATATTTTATCGTCATGACTCACTATAATCGGAATTTGCTAAAGCGGTCGGTTTGCCGTGCTTAAAGGGAAAATTCTCACGGCGATCATCCCGGTGCGCGGCGGATCCAAGAGACTGCCGGGTAAAAATACCAGGAAAATCGGCAAATACAGCTTGCTGGAGAGGGATATAAAACTCGCTCAGGGCTGTGACCGGGTCGACCGCGTCCTGGTCAGCACCGATGATCCCGAAATGTATGGTTGCGCTGAAACCTATGGCGTCGCCGCACCGACGATCAGACCCGCCGACCTTGCGGATGACAGCGCAACCACTGTTTCTGTCGTCGAACACCTGATCGGGCAGGCGGCAATCGATGACGGCTATCTGTTATTGCTGCAGGCCAGCAGCCCCTTGCGAACCATTGGCGATCTGAACGCGTTGCTGGATCACTTTGAAGATAGCGTGGATACGGATGCTATCGTCAGCCTCTGCGATCACACAGGGGCGCATCCCGAAAAACTCCAGAAGATCGCCGACGGGCGTGTGATGTCCTATCTGGGCGTTGATTCACATCGTCCCGAGCAAAGCCTGTCGAAGGTATATGCCTTGAACGGCGCGTTTTATCTGGTGGACCGGGGAACGTTTCTTCGGGAAAAAAGTTTTATTCCGACGCGGACGATCGCCTATCAAATGCCTTTTGAACGAAGCGTCAATCTGGATACCAAGGCTGACTGGAATATTTTACAGGCCATGCTCTCGGCCGGTTACTGGAACTTCGAAGAATATGACTGAACCGCTTGGCAAAGCGGACTAAGGAAGAAACCGAATGAAGATAGAGCCCTCGGACACAGACTGGGCGATTGCGAAATCCGTCCGCGATGAGTTTTCACAAAAGCCAGGCTCTCAACATATGCGGCTTATCCCGTTGACTCAGGTGGCGCTAGATGTAGTGTTTGCGCGACCGGCTTGCCCGGTCGTTGGGACACATACCGAT
>JAQBTY010000024.1 GCA_027624735.1 Pseudomonadota bacterium
GAGCCGGCAATCCGGACCCGCGACACAGACGACAACCCGATTGCGTGGTTTTCCATTCGCCCGGTCCCGGGCAATCCGCGATCCATTTCGGAATACGGCGATTTCGTCGACGACATCGTTCGCGACCGGCTGGAACGCATCCAGGGCGTCGCCCTCGTCAACGTCAATGGCGGCAACGAATCGGAGATCCGCGTCGTCGTCGACCCGAGGCGGCTGGCCCACTACAAGATGGCTGTCCCCGATCTCGCCAATGCGCTGAGGGGCACCAATGTCAACGTATCCGCCGGCGAAGTCGAGGAAGGCAAGCGCGAATACACCGTCCGCACGGAAAGCGAGCTGAACACCGTCGAGCGGGTGCGCGACGTGGTGCTGCGCGCGGTGCGCGATCCGGAGACGGGACGCGTCTCGCGCGTAACGGTCGGCGATGTCGCCCGTGTCGAATTCGGCCAGAAAAAGCGCGATGCCCGTATCAGGGACAAGGGCCGCGACGCCATCGTCGTCAACGCCATTCGGGACACCGGCGCGAACGTCATGGACGTCATGCGAGACATCCGCAAGGTCGCGGCGGAGCTCAACGCCGATATCCTGCCTCAGGCGGGCCTGATCATGGAACAGGTCCATGACGACACGCTGTATATCAACGCCGCGATCGATCTGGTGAGCAAGAATATCTGGCTGGGCGGCGGGCTGGCGGCGCTCATCCTGTTTATGTTCCTTCGGTCTTTCGGGGCGACGGCCGTTGTGTCGCTGGCCATCCCGGTTTCCGTGGTGGGCTCGTTCGTCGCTCTTGCCGCGCTGGGACGGTCGATCAACGTAATCTCACTGGCCGGCATCGCCTTCGCCGTCGGTATGGTCGTCGATGCGGCGATCGTCGTGCTGGAGAACATTTACCGCCACCGGGAAATGGGACGGTCCCGTTACGAGGCCGCGGTGCGCGGCGCCGGCGAAGTCTGGGGCGCCATCATGGCGTCCGCCGTAACGACCGTGGTAGTTTTCGCACCCATCCTCGTCATGGACCTGGTTGTCGGACAGCTGTTCCGGGATATCGCGATCGCGCTGTCGGTTGCCGTCCTGCTGTCGCTTATTGTCTCGATCACCGTCGTGCCGACGCTGGCCAACCGTCTGCTGGGCGACGACACGCAGGACCTGACCAAGACCAGACGCATCCCGATTCTCGATCCGCTGGCCGGCGGATTTATGAGTTTCGTCCTTGGCTTCACGCGCCTTTCCACCGGCAACCGCTTTATCGGTGCGATGGTCGTCCTCGTGGTGTGCGGCGTTGCCGGGTTCAGCACCTGGCTGTTCCTGCCCAAGCTCAGCTACCTGCCGGAAGGCAACAGAAACCTGATCATCGGAATCGCCAACCCGCCTCCGGGCTACAATCTCGACTCGCTCAACCGTATTGCCGAGAAGGTTGAAACGGCGACGCGGCCGATGTGGGCGGAGGCCGACGAGAAAATGGATCCCGACGGTCCTGTCCGCATCGCGCGCTTCTGGTTCGTCGCCCGATCGACATCGACCTTTATCGGCGCGTCGGCGACCGACTCCACCAAGGTCAAAAAGCTCATCCCGGTAATCCGTCAGGCCGTTTTCAGCGAACCCGGCACCTTCGGGTTCGTCCGTCAGACGTCGCTATTCGGCCGCGGCTTTAGCGGATCGAGCGTTATCGATCTCGACATCACCGGTCCGGAGCTGGAGGATCTGCTGGAAGTCGCCCGCGAGGCCGTCCAGATTCTCAATCGCGAAATGCCCCGCAGCGAAGGCAACCAGATCAGGCCCCGGCCCGGGCTGGAGCTGGGCGCGCCGGAAGTCCGCGTTAATCCCAATCTGACCCGGCTCGCCGATGTCGGGCTGACGGCGCGCGACCTGGGTCAGACAATCGACGTCTTCAATGACGGCATGCGGGTCGCCGAAGTCACATACGGCAGCAAGAGAATCGACCTTACGGTCAAGGGACCGGAAGGCCAGGTCCGTCAGACCCAGGGTATCGGCAATCTGCCCATCGTCACGCGGACGGGGCATATCCTTCCTGCGTCCTCGCTCGCCAGAATCGAGGTCACCGAGGGACCGACCCAGATTCTCCATCTCGAACGTCAGCGTACCGTGACCCTGAAGATCGCCCCGTCAGATGCAATTCCGCTGGAAGTCGCCATCGACCGGGTTCGGGAAAAGGTCGTAGCCCCGCTGACCAAGGCCGGTTTGCCGCCCGGCATCCGGCTGTCGATGTCGGGCACCGCCGACGAGCTGTCGAAGACCTGGGATGCGATGGTGTTCAACCTCGCGATCGCCGTGCTGATCGTCTATCTGGTGATGGCGATCCTGTTCGAGAGCTTCCTGTTCCCGCTGATCATCATGTTCTCGGTGCCGCTGGCCACCGCCGGCGGGGTTGCGGGTCTGTCGATCCTCAACCTCTTTACCTTCCAGGCGCTCGACATGCTCACCTTGCTGGGCTTCGTGATCCTGATCGGCACGGTGGTGAACAATGCCATCCTGCTGGTGCATCAGACGCTGCACCATGTAAGGGCCGAAGGCATGGAGGCGCTGGCAGCGATCGCGGAAGCAACCCGCAACCGGATTCGCCCGATCTTCATGTCGACCATGACCAGCGTGGCCGGCATGCTGCCGTTGGTCGTCACGCCAGGGGCCGGATCGGAGCTTTATCGCGGGCTTGGGTCGGTCGTGCTCGGCGGCCTGGCGCTGTCGGCGGTGCTGACGCTGCTGATCATCCCGCCGCTGCTGTCCTTCATGGCCCCGCTGCTGAGCCGCCAGCGCGGCTCGATGCAGTATGCCGAGACTGTGGCCAGCGCGGCCGAGTGAGGCGATCTATAACCGGTCGAGCGGGATCCGCAGATAGCGGGTCCCGTTCGCTGCCGCCTCGGGCAGCTCCCCTGCGCGAATATTGACCTGAAGCGCCGGCAGGATGAGCTTTGGAACCGCCAGAGTAGCGTCGCGCGTCTCCCGCATTTCGACGAATTCTTCCTCCGACACGCCGCCCCCCACGTGGATATTGTCTGATTTTTGCTCGGCGACCGTGGTTTCCCAGGCGCAATCGCGTTTTCCGCCCGCGCCGTAATCGTGATTGATAAACATTCTGGTCTCCCGCGGCAGCGACAGGATTTTCTGTAACGACTGGTATAGCTGGCGGGCGCTGCCGCCCGGAAAGTCGCATCGCGCCGTGCCGGAATCAGGCATAAAAAACGTATCGCCGGTAAAGGCCGCATCGCCGATGACATAGGTCACGCAGGCCGGCGTATGACCCGGCGTATGCAGCACCCGTGCCTCAAGTACGCCGATGCGAAACACATCGCCATCGGCAAACAGACGATCGAACTGCGACCCATTGGTCGTAAACTCGTCCTCCAAATCGAAGATCGGCGCAAAGCTCTTCTGGACCGCGGTAACATGCTCACCGATGGCGATCTGCCCGCCCAGTTTCCGCTTGAGATACGGCGCGGCGGTCAGATGGTCGGCATGGACATGGGTCTCCAGAATCCACTCGACCGTCAGCCCCATTACCTCGACATGTGCAATCACGCGGTCTGCGGCGGTAGTGCCGGTACGACCGGCGGCGAGATCGAGATCGAGGACCGGGTCTATGACCGCACAGGATCCGCCCGGCACGTCACAGACCACGTATGTGGCGTTGTTTGTCGCCACATCAAAAAAAGTTTCTACAATCAACGTCATAATCCGGCAATCAGTTCTGGAAACCTTTTCAATCACAACATAAATTTCTAAATTCGGCAAAGCGTTGTTTTCGGAGCGGTATCGGCCGACTTCATTTGACGAGGCGTTCGGGGACACTATAACTAGGCGCCAGGAACCAGAGGACTTTCCGCCCGTGTATGAAGAGTATTTCGATCCGACGGAAGACGTAGACACCTCACCGAAGGTGGCCGACGAGATCAAGGAAACCACCTGCTATATGTGCGCCTGCCGCTGCGGCATTCGGGTCCATCTCAAGGACGGCGCCATCCGCTATATCCAGGGCAACCGCAACCACCCGATCAATAAGGGCGTGCTGTGCGCCAAGGGTTCTGCCGGGATCATGAACCATTATTCGCCGGCGCGGCTCACAAAGCCGCTTAAACGCGTGGGCGAGCGCGGCAAGGGCGAGTTCGAGGAAATCGAATGGGACGAGGCGCTTGAGATCGCCGGCGGCTGGCTGGGCGATATCCGGGCGACCGACCCGCGCAAGCTCGCCTTCTTTACCGGACGCGACCAGAGCCAGGCACTGACCGGCTGGTGGGCCAGCCAGTTCGGCACGCCAAACTATGCCGCGCATGGCGGCTTCTGTTCGGTCAACATGGCCGCCGCCGGGCTTTATACGATCGGCGGGTCTTTCTGGGAGTTCGGCGAGACCGACTGGGACCGCACCGAATATTTCATGATGTTCGGCGTCGCCGAGGATCACGATTCCAATCCGATCAAGATGGGGCTCGCCAAACTCAAGGCGCGCGGCGCGAAATTCGTGTCGATAAATCCCATCAAGACCGGCTATTCCGCGATCGCCGACGAATGGCTGGGCATTCGGCCGGGCAGCGACGGCGCGTTCGTCATGGCGCTGATCCACGAACTGCTGCACGCCGATAAGATCGATCTGGACTATCTGGTGCGTTACACCAACGCACCCTGGCTGGTGATCCGCGATCCGGGCGCCGCGGACGACGGGCTGTTCGCCCGCGACGAGAAGGGCGCGCCGCTCTGCTGGGACCGCACCACATCCCAGGTCGCAAGCGCGCGCCTCGCCGGCGTGTCGCCGACGGTGGTCGGTGAGGTGGAACTGCCCGACGGCAGGACAGCGGTGCCGGCGTTCCAGATCATGGCCGACCGCTACATGGACACCACCTACGGGCCCGAGGCAGTTGCGCTGCAGACCGGGATACCGGCGATGAATATCCGCCGGATCGCCGCCGAGCTTGCCCATGCCGCGTTCGAGAAAGAGATCGTGCTCGACGTCGAATGGACCGACTGGGCCGGGCGCACGCAAGACAAGATGATCGGCCGGCCGGTCAGTATGCACGCGATGCGGGGAATTTCGGCGCATTCGAACGGCTTTCATACCTGCCGGGCGATCCACCTGCTGCAGATGCTGCTCGGCACGATCGACGTGCCGGGCGGGTTCCGTTACAAGCCGCCGTTCCCGCGCCCCTGCCCGCCGCCGCAGAAGCCGGCCGGAAAGTGGGGCCAGGTACAGCCCGACACGCCGCTTCCCGGCCCGCCGCTCGGCTTTCCGACAGGGCCGGAAGATCTGCTGGTCGATAATGACGGCGGCGCACTGCGCATCGACAAGGCGTTCTCCTGGGAAGCGCCTCTGTCCGCTCACGGGCTAATGCACATGGCGATCCACAACGCCTGGAAGGGCGATCCCTACCCGATTGATACGCTTTTCATGTTCATGGCGAACATGGCGTGGAATTCGTCAATGAATACGTCGGGCGTCATGGACATGCTGACCGACCGCGATACGGAGACCGGTGAGTACAAAATCCCGTTTATCGTCTATTCCGACGCCTTCTGGTCGGAAACGGTCCCTTATTGCGACATCATTCTGCCGGATACGACCTATCTCGAACGGTGGGACTGCGTGTCGCTGCTCGACCGGCCGATTTGCGAGGCGGATGGGCCGGCGGACGCTATCCGCCAGCCGGTGGTCGAACCCGATCGCGACGTTCGGCCGTTCCAGACCGTGCTGCTCGATCTTGGCGCGCGGCTCGGCCTGCCGGGCATGACGGATCAGGAGGGCGCGCCGAAATATCCCGACGGCTATCCAGACTATCTGGTCAATCACGAGCGCGCACCTGGAATCGGGCCGCTGGCCGGCTGGCGCGGCGAGAACGGCGACCGCCACGGCACCGGTCCGGTCAATCCGAACCAGCTCGAACGCTACATCGAAAACGGCTGTTTCTGGCAGCACGAACTGCCCGACAGCCAGAAATTCTACAAACACGCCAACCGCGATTATCTCGATTTCGCCGTCAGCATGGGCTGGATCGGTTCGGCCGACCAGATCGTGATGCAGGTCTATTCGGAGCCGCTGCAGCGTTTCCGGCTGGCCGCGCGCGGCCACGGCCCGGTGATCCCGCCCGAAGTCCACCGGCGGCGGGTCGAGGCCTATTTCGATCCGCTTCCCACCTGGTACCGGCCGTTCGAATCCCAGGACGGCGGCAGCGATGAATATCCCTTCTACGCGGTCACCCAGCGGCCCATGGCGATGTACCATTCGTGGGGATCGCAGAACGCGTGGCTGCGCCAGATACATACGAGCAACCGTTTGTTTATGAACCGGACGCGTGCCGAACTGGAGGGGTTGGAGGACGACGACTGGGTTTGGGTGATCAGCCATCACAGCCGGATCAAGGTTCAGATCCGGCTGATGGAAGGCACCAACCAGGATACGGTGTGGACATGGAATGCTATCGGCAAGCGCGCCGGCGCGTGGAAACTGTCGCCCGAGTCGCCGGAAGCGCGAAAGGGCTTCCTGCTCAACCACGTCATCTCGGAGTTGCTGCCGCCAAAGGAAGACGGCTACCGATATTCGAATTCCGACCCGGTGACCGGCCAGGCGGCCTGGTACGATTTGCGGGTCCGCATCGAAAAGGCGGAACCGGAAGACGAAGTCAGCCTGCCCCAGTTCGACACCCGGCCCGCGCCTGCCCCACCGGTTCCGGGCGAGGGCAAAAAAAACGCCATTCTGCGCTACGGCGCGCGCTTCAAGCCGAAACGCGGGAGCGGGACATGACGACGCTGCCGCCGGCGGGCGGAAAGAAGCTCGGGCTCGTGATCGATCTCGATACCTGCGTCGGCTGCCACGCGTGTGCGGTCAACTGCAAGGAATGGAACACCGGCGGACATTCCGGTCCCCTGCCCGACTACGACCCATATGGTGCCGATCCGAACGGCGTCTGGTTCAACCGCATCCATACGTTTGAAGCAGGCGAAGGCACGCAAAGCCGCACCGTGCATTTCCCACGCTCGTGCCTGCATTGCGAAGAGCCGGCCTGCGTGACCGTCTGCCCGACGGGTGCATCCTACAAGCGTGAGGAAGACGGCATCGTGCTGGTGAACGAGGACGCCTGCATCGGCTGCAAGCTGTGCTCATGGGCCTGTCCGTACGGCGCGCGCGAACAAGACACCGATGCCGGCGTGATGAAGAAATGCACGCTTTGCATCGACCGTATCTACAACCAGAACATTCCGGAAGCCGAGCGCGTGCCCGCCTGTGTATCCACCTGCCCCTCAAGTGCGCGCCATTTCGGCGATCTTGGCGACCCCGATTCAGACGTGTCGCGTCTGGTCGCGGAGCGCGGCGGCAAGGAACTGATGCCCGAACTCGGCTACAAGCCGGTCAACCGGTACCTGCCACCCCGGCCGGCCCGGCGCAACGTCGGCGATACAGGCACCGGCGACCGTCTGACGTACCGGACGCCTGAACCGGGGGACAAGTCCGGCCGGTTCCTCAATTGGGTCGACCGGGTTCTGTCTCGCTAGGATCACCGCGCCATGCATCCCGCCTTTTCCGTCATCTTCTTCACGACCGCCTCGGGCGCGGGCTACGGCATGCTGGCGCTGCTCGCCGTATTCGGCATTCTCGACGGGGTGCCGATCGACCCGTGGTTCGGTTTCACTGTGCTCGGGGTAGGCACCGCGCTGGTGACGGCGGGACTTCTGTCATCGACATTCCATCTCGGTCACCCCGAACGCGCGTGGCGCGCCTATAGCCAGTGGCGGTCGTCCTGGCTTTCACGCGAGGGCATTCTGGCGACCGCTACATACGTGCCGCTGGCGCTGACCGCCTGGGGCTGGATCGTCGAGGAATCGCTCGACGGCACGTTCGGCTTCTTCGCGTCGTTTCTCGCTATCCTCTGCTTTCTTACCGTCCACGCCACCGGCATGATCTACGCGACGCTGAAGCCGATCAGCGCCTGGCACAACCGGATGACCGTACCGGGCTATCTGTCAATGGCGCTGCTGACCGGCGCGCTGTGGTTACACGCGCTGTCGCAAATGTTCGGCTATCACGGACCGGAGATCGCGCTGGTCGCCATTGTCGCGCTTTTCATGGCGTTTTACGTCAAACGCAAATACTGGAAGTCGATCGACACCCGGCCAGGGCCGTCGACGCCGGAAAGCGCGACAGGACTGGGCGATCTCGGCAAGGTGCGCCTGCTGGAGCCGCCGACGATGACGGAAAGTTTCGTCCAGCGCGAAATGGGATTTCAGATCGCCCGAACCCATGCGCAGAAACTGCGCCGCATCTGCTTTTTCTCCTATTTCCTGCTACCGCTGGTCCTGACCGGACTGACCAGCAACGCGGCGCCCGGGATCGCAATACCCGGCACGCTGATCGCGGCGCTGTCCGTGTCGGTGGGTGTTCTGATCGAACGCTGGCTGTTTTTCGCCGAAGCGAAGCACGCTTCGATGCTGTATTTCGGCGCGGAGAGCGCCTGAGGGATTCCGGCGCGGAGAGCGCCTGACTTCCAGCGAGCCCCGGCGGTTTCAGAGAATGCCGAGCTGGGTCAGCGCATCGGTCAGATCGTCGCCGAATTCGCGTCCCTTACGGATCACCGGCACGGAATCGGGCAGCCCGTCATGGAGCGCCTCGTCCCGGGAATCCGCGGTGATCAGCGCAACCGGCAGGTCCTTCGTCGCCGGCATGGCGCGAAAGGCGCTGACGATATCGATCCCCGACAGCGTATCGAGCACACCGGTGACGATCACCAGATCGGGGCGCGTCATGGTGGCGATTTCGATCGCCCGGAACGAGCCGGATTCGCGGGTGACGCGATAGCCGCAGGCCTGCAGTTCGCGCGCGACGTGGCGCGCGACCGCATCGTCGGTCATTACGAGAAGTACTTCGATGTCCTGCACGACGATTTCGCCGAGATCGAAGGTCGGGCGCGACGGCAGTTTGCGGATGAATTCGCCGGCATTAATACGCCGCTCGTTTGTCAGGTTCTCGACAAGATCGCCGATCGAGTCGATGAACTTCTGAATCGCGTCGAGATGTTCGCGCACGGGCTGGCTGATCTCTGCCAAATAATCTTCGAAACGGTGCGCCACGACACCGATCAGGCTGTAGCCGCAACTCGCTGCGAGCCCCTTTATCGTGTGTGCCACACGATAAATGGAATCGCGGCCGCCGGTTGACAGCGAACCGCTGTCGAAGCCGGCGGCGACGATGCGCTCCGCCTGCTCCAGCAGATCCACCGCAGAATCGCGAAATTCGATTTCAAGCTGTTGGGCAAAATCCTGGTTGTGATCCTGCCTTCTGTCACCCGTGGCTGTCGTCATCGTGTGTCTCCAAACCGATCATCCGCGGACAGGCTATTGCTGCACTCTTAATTTTCGTTGAATGGCGACGCCGGCCCGGATGCGGTATCACGGCGCCCGAACGTCCCGGACCACGACCGGTGAAACCCTCTGTCGCGGCCAGAACACGACAATTTTGTTCGGCGAAATTTTCGGTCCCTTCTTTCCAGAAACATCCAAATCAATTAGGATGCTTAGTAATTGAGTTGTGCGTTCCGATCATTAACAAAACTATCGACCGCGGAGCCTTGGCAGGCCGAATGCGGCCGTCAACCAGGGAGATATTCCGTGAAAATTTCTCGTCCGGCACTCGCCGTTGCTGCTGCAGCTCTGATCGCAGGCGTTTCGACCGTCGCCTCGGCGGAAACCAAACTGAAATCGATCACCAGCCTGCCGTCGAATCTCGAGCTCGCGAAGAGCTATCTCGAGAACTTCCGGGCCGAGGTGAACAAAAACCACAAGGGCGTCATCGATATCCAGTATGTCGGCGGCCCCGAAGTCGTGCCGCCCGACAAGGCCGGAGACGCTCTCCGCCGCGGCCAGTTCGATATTCTGCACAGCCCCACCGCCTATTACATTGGCCTGGTGCCGGAAGGCTACGCGCTGCAGCTGGCGACCAAGTCACCGGCTGAGATCCGCGAAAACGGCGGCTGGGAGCTGCTCGAGAAGGTCTGGGAGCAGAAAGCCAACGCAAAACTTCTCGGCTGGGGCGAATGGGGCACGCAGTACAACACCTATCTCGCCAAGAAGCCCTCCTTCACTCCCGAGGGCAACCTGTCGCTCAGCGAGTTCAAGATGCGGGTGACGGGCACATACAGGCCGCTCTTTGTCGCGCTTGGCGCGACCGGCGTCGGGATCAAGGCGACCGAGATCTATACCGCGATACAGCGCGGCGTCGTGCAGGGTTTCGGCTGGCCCGACGTCGGCATTATCGCGCTCGGCCTCAAGGATGTCGTTAAGTATCGGATCGACCCGCCATTCTACCGTTCCAACAACGTGGTCACGGTCAATCTGGACGCCTGGAACAAGCTTCCGGCCAATGTTCAGGGCCTGCTACAGAAAGCTGGCGCCGAATACGAGCAGAAATCGATTGCCTACATGAAAGCCTTCCGGGACACGGACCAGAGCGCACTGGAGAAGGCCGGCATGGAGATCATCAAACTCGAAGGAAGTGCGGCGAAGCACTATACCGATGCCGCGAACGTCGCGATCTGGAGCCGTATGAAGGACCAGTCGGACATCGAGGACCAGCTGCAGGAGAAGCTCTTCCCCGACTGGACGCCGCCGAAAAGCTGATACGGCCAAGCTGACGGCATATCGGAAACGGGGAGCAGGTCTTGCAGCTGATCGCAAAGACGTATGGCGCGGCGATCTCAGCACTTGCCGCGATCGCCGGCGTCATCGTCGCCGCCATCTTCATCGTCATCGTGGTCGACGTCCTGATGCGGACCGCCGGACTGCAGCCGCCGTCGTGGACGATCACCTACGTCGAATACGGGCTGCTTTACTTCACGATGTGCTCCGCGCCTTACCTCGTACGGCACAAGGGGCATGTCGTGATCGAATCGCTGGTTTCCGTAATGCCGCGCGGCGTCCAGAGGTTTTTCGAGGTCGTCACGTACATTGCCTGCATCGGCGGAACGCTGATTTTTACCTACCAGTCCATTCTGCTCCTGTCGGAGACGTGGATAAGCGGGCGTATCGATGTCCGCGGCGTCGACATCCAGATGTGGATTCTCTATTTCCCGATGCCGCTGTGCTTCCTGATCATTGCGATAGAATTCGCGCGCTATCTCGTCGGCCCAGACACCATCTATTCCTACGACCTCACCGACGCCAAGGACAGTATCTGACACATGGAATGGTATTGGGCAGGCGCGCTGCTGATCGGCTCGATCATCAGCATGATGGCGATCGGCATTCCGGTCGCGTTCGCGTTCCTGCTGACCAACATCATGGGAATCTTTGTGTTTTCCACCGGTGTGTCGGGGCTGATCCAGATCGTCGACAATTCGACGAGCCTGCTCACCACATTCACGCTGGCGCCGATCCCGATGTTCATCCTGATGGGATCGCTGTTCTTCCATACCGGCCTGGCGATCCGCGTGTTCGACGCGCTCGACAAGCTGCTCGGGCGGATCCGCGGGCGGCTGTGCTATCTCACCGTTATCGGCGGGTCGCTTTTCTCGACCCTGACCGGCTCCACCATGGCGAACACGGCCATGCTGGGCTCGTTGCTGGTGCCCGAAATGACGCGGCGCGGCTACAGCAAGAAGATGTCCATGGGGCCCATTCTGGGAACCGGCGGTCTGGCGATGATCATCCCGCCGTCGTCGCTGGGCGTGCTGCTTGCCAGTATTGCGCAGGTCGATGTCGGCCGGTTGCTGATCGCCGGCGTTTTGCCAGGTTTTCTGTTGGCGACCATATACGCGGGCATGATTTCTTTCCAGCTGTGGCGGCATCCTGAATCGGCGCCCAGCTATGAGGTCGAAGAAACCTCGTTGCAGGAAAAGCTCTATCAGATCGGCGTCAACATTCTGCCCATGGGGCTCGTGGTCTTCATGGTCATCGGCTTCATCGTGCTCGGCTGGGCGACACCATCTGAATCCGCTTCTTTCGGGGTTATCGGTGTGGTTGTCCTTGCCATGGCGCGCCGCGCTCTTACCTGGGTCGCGTTCAAAACGTCCCTGATCGGCACCATTCGGGTTGCCGGGATGGTGTTCTTCATCCTGATGAACTCCACCGTGTTCAGCCAGCTTCTGTCCATGTCGGGCGCCAGCCGTGGCCTGGTCAATTGGGCGACAGGATTTGAGGTGCCGGCGATCGTCATTCTCGCCGCCATGTTCCTGGTTCTGATCATGCTCGGTATGTTCATGGATCAGGTGTCCATGATGCTGATCACGGTGCCGATCTTCTATCCCCTTGCAGGCCAATTGGGCTACGATCTGATCTGGTTCTCGCTGATCGTTCTCATGTCGCTCGAGATGAGCGCGACCACACCGCCCTTCGGTCTGCTGCTGTATATTATGATGGGGATGGTCAAAGGGACAACGCTGATCGAGGTGGCGCTCGCGGCCATGCCGTTCCTGTTCTGCGATCTTATCCTCGTCATTATTCTCGTTATCTTTCCGGGGGTGGCTCTCTACCTGCCAAACCTGATGGGTGGCGGTTAGATCCACTCTGATGGCGGAATCCGTCTGCGTCGCAGCATAAAGACCCGGCCAAGCGCCGGGTCTTTTGCGTGAAAGCCCATGATTTGGCTGGACAGACCCTAGGTCAGCCCGTCTTCGCCCTTGATATCGTCGGCGGCCAGCCCGCCGACGCGGGCATTGAGCTGGCCGCGATTGGCGAAGCAGCAGATGATGGCGATTTCGTTCGGCAGCGGCGCGTCGGGCAGCATGATGGTCATGGTGTCGTAGTGGGACCGCACATAAAGCGCGTCCTTATGGGCCAGGGGCACATCGATGATGCCGCCGGCTGCCATGCGTTTTGACGTGGATGAGATCCAGGCGGCGCCGCCCCCGGCCGCGGCGCGCATCACATTGCCATAGAGGGTGGTTACCATGGCCGACCCATGCTGCTGCTCACCATTGGTGCCGACGACAGACGCCTTGCCATAGCTTTCAATGGCATAGGGGTGCATGGCTTCGGCGGCCATATTGGTGATTGTTCTGCCCAGCGCTTCGCTGGCTTCGGTCAGTGACGAAAGATCTTCCTGATAGGGTTTTCCGGCAAAGGGATTGTCGATCACGGCGATGACGGCCACCTTGCGCAGCGGCGGGCCCGCCTCGCGTCCCGCCTCGCTATATATATTCTCGATGGTGGTGGCGATCTTGCGTGTTTTCATGGTGACCGCCCCCCCTCAGTGCTTCGCGCCCGAAAAATCATACGGGATCTTGTTCTGGACGATGCGGATCTTGCGGGTAATGGGCGGGGTGTTCCGGCTGCGGCCCACATAGCGCGGAATGCCGTCGGTAAAGGCGGCGCCCACGGCCGCCAGATCGCCGTGCTTGATGGCGTCGAGCGCGGTTTTCTGGCTGCCCCCCAGCGGCGCGTCGATCAGCAGCACGTCGGCGTCCTTGCCGCGCTGAAGGAACCCCGAATTCAGGCGATAGGTCTTGGCGACATTGCCGGTGGCGGCGGCGATCATCCATTCCGGCGGGTAATCCGACAGGGTGGCCATTTCCGTTATGGATTTTATCATGCCAAGCGGCATAACCCCGGTGCCGGTCGGCGTGTCGGTGGCGATCAGGAAGCGGTCGAACTGATCGTTCTCGACGGCCAGGTTGAGACACATCAGCGCGGTGCGAATATTACCGGCCTGGCAAATCTGCAGCGCTATCCCGGTTTCCTTGACGATCATGGGGAAGTCTTTGTCGGGCATGGCGATCGGCCCGCCATTGATGTGGAACGAGACATCGGGGCGCATGTCCATCAAATGTTTGCCGATGATGGGCGATGAGCCGGGGATAGAGGCGCCGCCGGTATGGCAATTGACGATCATGCCGGCCTTCTGCGCCATGCGGACCAGCGGCGTGTATTCGAACGGGGTCTTGACGGCGCCGAAGCCGGCTTTGGCGAACCACACGCCTTTCTCGGCGACCTCGTCGAAATCCGCCTGGGTCAGGCCGGGCTCCAGAATGATGCAACCGCCATAGACCCGGGCGCCGCCCGGCCGGTAGTTCTCGAAACATTTCAGGGCCGCGACGGCAAGCGACTTGACGCCTTCGGGATCCTTCGGCCGGCCGGGGACGTGGACTTCGCTGGCCGATAGATTGCTGGTTACTCCGCCATGCAGATAACTTTCCAGAAACCCGACGGTTTGCTGGCGCGGTGTGTAATCGCCAAAGGTAATATGGACCTGGGAATCGATCAGGCCGGGACAGGCGGTGGTTCCGCCCGCGTCAACCACCACGTCGCATTGTTTTAGCTCGGTCGTCGACAGCGTGCCGATTTTGCGGATTTTACCCTTGTCCATCAGCAGCGAATCACCTTTGGCGAAGGGGTTGCGCCAGTCGCCGGTGACAATGGTTTTGATGTTTACGATCGCTACTTTCATGGTCCGTCCCTTGCGTTTCCTGTGGCGCGATCTTGGGTGACTCGGCGATGACGGTCAAGCGGCGGCCGCGTGGCTTGTCGGCCACGCCCTCGGTTGCTAATCTCCGGACGCTTTTGAATCGCTGATCAGGGAGGAAACCGCCATGGCGACGAAGGATTTCAAGAACGTCATTATCGAAAAGGAAAAGGGCGCGAACAAGGGGATCACCTGGCTGATCCTGAACCGCCCGGAAAAACGCAACGCCATGAGCCCCGAGCTCCACTTCGAAATGAGCGAAGCGCTGGATATTCTGGCCGAGGACGACGATACGAAAATTCTTATTTTGACCGGCGCCGGCAAGGCGTTTTCGGCCGGCCAGGATCTCGCGCTTTATTTCCGCGCCAACCAGAATGATGAGAAAAACCGCAACCGCGCACAGAAGGCCTCGCATGCCTGGCGCTGGACCAAGCTGGTCAATTTCCCCAAACCGACCATCGCCATGGTCAATGGCTATTGTTTCGGCGGCGCCTTTACCCAGCTCTGCGCCTGTGATTTCGCCATCGCGTCCAACACCGCCACCTTCGGCCTGTCGGAAGTCAATTGGGGCATCATCCCCGGCGGTATTGTCAGCTGGAATGTCGCCGACGTGCTGAGCTATCGCGACGCGCTTTATTACGCCGTCACCGGCGATCCGTTCGATGGCAAGATGGCGGAAAAGATCCGTCTGGTGAATTACGCGGTTCCGGCGGCGAAGCTCAAGAGCGAAACCCTCAAGCTGGCCAAAAAGCTGCTGACCAAGAGCCCCAACGCCATGCGCTACACCAAGGAAGCCATCCGCGCCGTGCGCAAGATGAGCGTGAACGAGGCGGACGATTACCTGACCGTCAAGAACCAGGCCTGCAAGATGACCGACAAGATCCCCGGCCGCGACGAAGGCATGCGCCAGTTCCTGGATGAAAAATCCTACCGGCCCGGTCTCGGTCAGCTCGATCTGAAGAAGGCGGCGCAACGCAGCAAGGCCGCGGCGGCAAGCGCATCTACCCCGACCGTTCGCATCCGGAGCAAGAAAAAGGCGGCGGCGAAGAAGGGATAGTAAATCGTTTTTTCGCGCTGTCTGGCGCACGAATGACGAACGTCTCTAACCGGCCAGTTCCGCCCGGACGATAGCGGCGCCTTCAGCGAGCGCCTTGAGCTTGCCGAAGGCGGTCGCGCGCGACAGGTATTTCATGCCGCAATCGGGCGCCACCAGCACTTGTTCGGCGGGCAGGTATTTTAAGGCGGCGCGAATGCGGTCGGCGACGAGGGCGGCGGTTTCGACATTGGTGTCGGCGAGATCGAGCACGCCAACGATAATTTTCTTGGCCATCAACGCCTCGAGCGCGGCGGCATCGAGGCCGGGCTGGGCTGCCTCGATGGAAATCTGATCGGCGGAGCAGGCGGCCAGTTCCGGCAGAAAGGAATAGCCGCTCGGTTTGTTTTTCACCGCGTGGGCATAGCCGAAGCACATATGCACGGCGGTCGTTCCCGCGGCGCCCTCCAGCGCCCGGTTGATGACCTTGACGGCATATTGTTTGGCTTTTTCCGGTTTCGCCTGCATCCAGGGTTCGTCCAGTTGAACCACATCGGCGCCGGCGGCGAACAAATCGCGGACTTCTTCATTGACCGCCGCGGCAAAATCCATGGCACAGGCCTCATCGTCGCCATAATGTTCGTCAACCGCGGTCTGGGTCATGGTGAAGGGGCCGGGCAGGGTGATTTTGATCAAGCGGTCGGTGTTGGCGCGCAGGAATTCAACATCACGAACTTCGACAGGGCCGGTGCGGCGGATCGGTCCCGTGATGCGGGGCACGATGTTGGATTTGCCGGACCGGCCCGGCACTTCGGCGGGATTGTCCAGATCGATGCCGCTGAGCGCCGTCGCGAACCGGTTGGAATAGCTTTCCCGTCTTATTTCCCCGTCGGTGATGATATCGATCCCGGCACGCTCCATGTCGTGAATGGCCGCCAGGGTCGCCGCGTCCTGGGCGTCCTCAAGCTGATCCGGCGGGATCTGCCATATTTCGCGGGCCCGGACCCGGGGCGGCACCATGGCTTTCAGCATGGTACGGTCCACCAGCCAGTCGGGCTGCACATAGCTTCCGACAACTGTCGTTGGCAGCAAGTGGTCTTTATGGGTCATTTTTCATTCCGTCAGGGGATAGCCGCGTTGTGCGGACATTGAGTTTGCCGGATAATCGCTTGTAATGCGTTGGCGTGCAAAGGCGTTATTTCGGAGATTGAGAATGATTGAGCTATACCATAACGGCATGTCCACCTGTTCGCAGAAAGTGCGGCTTACGCTGGCTGAAAAGGGTCAGGAATTTGAATCGCATCATTTCAATCTTCGGGCCGGCGACCAGCATAAGCCCGAATATCTGGCGCTCAACCCGAACGGCGTCGTCCCGACCATCATCCATCATGGCAAGGTGATTTATGAATCCGCCGTGATCGACGAATACCTGGATGAGGTTTTTCCCGACCCAAAGCTTCATTCGGCCGATCCTTACGAGCGCGCGCGCATGCGCATCTGGGTCAAGCAGCTGGATGAAGGGCTGCACGCTGCGTCCGCCACCATCAGCGCCTGTATCGCCTTCCGCTACCAGTTCATGGAAGGCAAGACCGAAGCTGAGTTGAAGAAAACGCTCGACGGCTATGTGGATCCCGACAAGCGCGCCCGGATGACGGAAAATGTCATGAAAGGCGTCGACAGTTCGTTTTTCAGGCCGGCCATCAAGCGGATCGCTAAAATGCTGGATGACATGCATGAATCTCTGGCCAAGGGTCCGTGGTTGACCGGCGATACCTATTCGCTCGCCGACGTGGCGCTGACGCCTTATGTGACCCGGGTCGCCCATTTGCAGCAGAACTGGATGATAACCGCACGGCCGCGCGTCGCCGACTGGCTCGACCGTGTCCGCGTCCGTCCGGCCTACAAGATCGCGCTGGAAGACTGGGTTAATCCCGACTTTTTGTCACTGATGGAAGCGCGTGGGAGTGAAAACCGCGACGGCGTCAAAGCGGTGCTCCACGGAGAGTAGGCCGATGTGGCAAATTGGCTATTTGGCGGGATGGTATCGTGCGTTACTATCAAACCGTCGTTTCCGCCGGTAGGGGCTGTGGGCAGGAAAAAGAATTCACATGGGAGAATTTTAGGATGAAAAAAACCTTGATATTTGCGGCTTCCGCGTTGGCGCTGACTCTCTCGGGTCCGCAGGCGTTCGCGGCCAAGGCGAAACAAATCAAGATCGGTTTCGTAACAACGCTGTCGGGTGGCGCGGGCGTTATCGGCAAGGATATGCGCAATTCGGTCATGATCGCGCTCGATCATCTCGGCGGCAAGATGGGCGGAGTTCCTGTCGAGGTCTTGTTCGAAGACGATCAGGTTAAGCCGGAAGTTGGCAAGCAGAAGACCGAGAAGCTGCTGCACAAGGATAAGGTCGACATTGTCTCGGGTTTTATCTGGTCGCACGTGGTTTTGGCGTCGCGCAACAGCGTGGTCAAGGCGGGTAAGTTCCTGATTATTTCCAACGCGGGCACGTCGAAAATCGCCGGGAACCTTTGCCATAAGAATATTTTTTCGACCGCCTGGCAGAACGATCAGGTGCCGATGGCCATGGGCGAGGTGCTCAACAAGCGCGGCGTCAAAAGCCTTTATATCGTCGCGCCAAACTATGCGGCGGGCCGCGACATGGTTGCCGGCGTCGAGCGCACTTTCAAGGGCAAGATACTCGGCAAGGATCTTACAAAATGGCCGACCCAGCTCGATTTCTCGGCTGAGCTTGCCAAGGCGCGCGCCTCCAATGCCGACGGCGTGTTCATCTTCTATCCGGGTCGCGCAACCAACGCCTTCATGCGGCAATATGCCCAGGCCGGCCTGACCAAGACACCGCTCTATTCGGTCTTTAGCGTCGATTCATTGAGCCTGCCGAAACTGCAGGAGGCCAAGCTGACCAACGTGCTGGGGACCTATTCGACCCAGTTCTGGTCGCCTGATCTCGACACCAGCGTGAACAAGCGCTTCGTTGCCGATTATCGCAAGAAGTACAATAGCTATCCGTCGCATTACGGGGCGCAGAGTTATGATTCCATCATGCTCATCGATAGCGCGGTCCGTGCCGTAAAGGGTGATTTGAAGAAAATGGACGCCATGCGGGCGGCGTTCCGCAAAGCCGATTTCGCGTCGGTTCGCGGCAAGTTCGAATATGGCAACAACCACTTTCCCATTCAGGATTTTTACCTGCGTCAGGTGGTCGCCGATGAAAACGGCAACTGGACGACCAAAATTACCCAGAAAATCTATACCAACCATCAGGACGTCTATCATTCAAAATGCAAGATGAAGAAAACCTGGTAGATCCTGTAACAATGTGAGAGACGGGGACGCCAGACGCGTCCCCGTTTCCTCGTCGGTATCCCTCGGGCCCATGCCCACACATGATTGACGCGACACTTCTCCTGGAACAGCTCTTTAACGGTATCCAGTTCGGGATGCTGTTGTTCCTGCTTGCCGCCGGCCTGACGCTGGTGTTCGGCATCATGGATCTGATGAATCTCGCCCATGGCTCGCTTTACATGATGGGGGCGTATTTCGCGGCAACCGTCACGCGCGCGACGGATTCATTCATGCTCGGTCTCGCCGTGGCTCTGCCGGCGACCCTGATGCTGGGCATCGTTCTGGAAATTGTCGTCCTGCGAAAGCTCTATGATCGCGGACATCTGGACCAGGTGCTCGCCACCTTCGGTATGATCCTGTTCTTCAATGAACTGGTTCGCCTGATTTGGGGCGCAGACGGGATCGAGATCGTTCTGCCGGGGTTCCTCAACCAGACGGTACAATTGTTCGGTGTGCCGTTGCCCATGTATCGCATCGTTGTGATCGGCGTTGGGCTCTCGGTAGCGGCTTTTCTTTATGTTTTGGTGGTCAAGACACGTCTCGGCATGCTGATCCGCGCCGGGGCGTCCAACCGTGAGATGGTTGGCGCGCTGGGAATCGACATCAAACGTGTCTTTACCTTGGTGTTTGGTCTGGGCGCCGCCCTTGCGGCCCTCGCGGGGGCCCTTGCCGGTCCCATCTTCGCCGTTACCATCGGCATGGGGGAGCATATCCTCATTCAGGTGCTGGTGGTCATCGTGATCGGCGGCATCGGATCCATAAAGGGCGCTTTTGTCGGCGCACTGCTGATCGGTGTGATGGATATTCTAGGCCGGTCCTTCCTCGATACATTCTTCAAGCTGTTCCTGCCGGTCAATACCGCGGAAACCGCGGCGCCTGCGGCCGCGTCCATGTTGATCTATATTCTCATGGCGCTGGTCCTGTTTTTCCGGCCCCAGGGTCTTTTTCCGGCGCGGAGCGGTTAGACCATGGTCGGGACTCGCCAAACCTTTGTCATCATGGGGGTGTTCGCGGTTCTTGCCCTAATTCCCGCGATCGCGGCATGGACTGATGTGCCGTTCTATGGCGATCTCGGACGGCGCCTGATGATCCTTGCCATCGGCGCGCTGTCGCTCAACCTGATCATGGGTTATGGCGGCATGATCAGTTTCGGTCACGCGGCCTATATGGGTATCGGCGCCTATACGGTCGGCATTTGCGCCGAACATGAGGTGGTCAGCGGGTTCATCCAGTGGCCGCTGGCGCTGGCGGTGTCGGCGCTGTTTGCCCTGATCTTCGGCGTGATCAGCCTGCGGACCCGCGGTGTCTATTTCATTATGATCACCCTGGCGCTGGCGCAGATGATGTACTTCCTGGGGGTCAGTTTGGACCGCTATGGCGGTGACGATGGGTTACCGTTGGCGCAGCCAAGCGACTTCGGCGACCTGATCGATCTCAGCGATAAGACCAGCCTTTATTATCTGATCTTTGCCCTCCTTTTGCTCTGCCTTTGGATTAGTAACCGGCTGGTCAATTCCCGGTTTGGTATGGTGATCCAGGGCGCCCGGTCCAACGAAGCGCGCATGGAAGCGATCGGCTTCCCGACCTTTCGGTACCGGCTGACCGCCTTTGTCATCGCCGGAACGATGGCGGGGCTGGCGGGCGTGCTGCTGGCCAATCACACGGACTTCGTCAACCCCGACATGATGCATTGGACGCGATCCGGCGACCTGATCATCATGGTGTTGCTGGGCGGCATGGGCAGTCTGGCAGGGCCGATAATCGGCGCCGTGGTTTATTTGGTGCTGGAACATCTGCTATCGGAAATTACCGAATATTCGCACTTGATTCTTGGACCAATTTTGATCCTGGTTGTCCTGTATGCTCGCGGTGGTCTGCTCGGTTTTCTGACACGCAGGGACGAAAAAGATGGCTGAGGGGCTGCTTGACGTTCGCGGGTTGCGCAAGAGCTTTGGCGGTGTTGTCGCAACCGACAATCTCGATCTTGCGGTGAAACCCGGCGAAATCTTTGCCGTCATTGGTCCCAACGGCGCCGGCAAGACGACTTTGATCGGACAGCTTGCCGGATCGTTGCGGTCCGATTCCGGGCGAATTATGTTTGATGGGCGCGACATCACACGGTTGTCGCCACCCGCCCGCGCCGCGCTTGGTCTCGCGCGGACGTTCCAGATTACCAGCATCTTTCACGAATTTACGGTGCTGGAAAATGTCGCGCTCGCCGTGCAGGCGCATGACGGCCATTCCTTCCGGTTCTGGAAAGACGCCCGATCACAGCCGAGATTGCGCGAGCCCGCCCTGGCAGCGCTCGAACGGGTCGGTCTGGCTGATCGTGCCCAAGTGACTGCGCGTTATTTGTCGCATGGCGAGCATCGTCAGCTCGAAATCGCGATGGCTCTGGCGACTGAACCGAAGATGCTGTTGCTCGATGAACCAATGGCCGGGATGAGCGCCGACGAATCGCGCCGCATGGTCGACATAATGCTATCGCTGAAGGGCGCCCAGACCATCCTGCTGATCGAGCATGATATGGATGCGGTCTTCGCGCTGGCGGACAGGATTGCCGTGTTGGTCTACGGCCGCGCCCTGGCGACCGGATCGGCCGATGAAATCCGCGCCAATCCAGAGGTTCGCATCGCCTATCTCGGCGAAGACGAGGGGGCCGGCTGATGTTGCGGGTGGAGGCAATCGACACGTCCTATGGCGCCAGCCAGGTGCTGTTTGGCATGTCGCTAACCATCGAGGCTGGCGAAGCCGTGACCCTGATGGGGCGTAACGGCATGGGCAAAACCACCACTATCCGTTCCATCATGGGGCTGGTGCCGCCGACCACCGGGTCGATTTTATTCGAAGACGCAAAGATTACCGGTTTGGCGCCACATCGAATCGCGCGGGCCGGTATAGGGCTGGTGCCGGAAGGCCGTCAGATCTTTCCCAACCTGACGGTGCGGGAAAACCTTATCGCGACAGCGCACAACGATGCCCAGGTATCGCAGCCCTGGACGCTGGATCGGGTGCTCCAGCGTTTCCCGTCACTGGCGGCACGGATCGATGGGATGGGGAACGAACTGTCCGGTGGCGAACAGCAGATGCTGGCTATCGGCCGCGCCCTGATGACCAACCCCAAACTTCTTATTCTGGATGAGGCTACCGAAGGGCTGGCCCCACAAATCCGCGCCGAAATCTGGCGGTGCCTGACCGATTTGAAAGAACAGGGCCAGTCGATCCTGGTGATTGACAAGAACGTTG
>JAQBTY010000441.1 GCA_027624735.1 Pseudomonadota bacterium
TGCTCAAACCATCCGACCACCGTGAATAATCCGGGCTAGAAGCACTATTTTACCAAACTGTCCAGTTTCTTACAGACCACGTTTGTCTGATGCATATCCTTGCCGAATTCCGACGGTGAGCGTCCAGCCCGTGCATCGAGGCTCGAAACCGGCGCTCCGGGCAGGGAATAATTTACCGCTTCCAGAATCTGGTCCTTCATGTCCTGTAGATCGGCCGGACGTTGTTCCGTGGCGATTTTCTCGTCGGTCACAACATTAAGGACCGCTTCGTCGATCATGGGGCGAAATTCGCAAAAGGCACGCAGACCCTTCGGCCCGGTGATTTTGAGGGTTATCAGGATCGGTACATAGCGCTTGCGCCTGTTTGAAAACCTGCCTCTTGTTAGGGGTGGCATATAGCTGAAAATTGAAAGCTCGTGGACCCGGTCTTCCTCCAGCAGCGGATCGATTTTCTTTACCGGTTCGGAACTTGACGCTACCGCCTCTACGGCGGCGCTCCCCATCAGCATCATCCCAAGCAGGAAAGCGGCAATGCCGCGACTTCTCCTAACGAATTGAATGAAATTAATTGATTTATGCGCGTCCACCCGCATTTCCTCCCCGTCGCCGGATTTGCTACAGGCCCAAAACTACGGAGAATTTTTAAAAATGCCGTGAAAATATAGGGTGAACAATTGGTTTATTTCCGGCCCCCGCTAGCGCCGCGCCTGGAAGAAATCGCGCAGGATTCGGCCGGCCCTGACTTCGTCAATACCGCCATACACGTCGGGCCGGTGATGGCAGGTCGGCTGATCGAAAATTCTCGGCCCGTGCTCGACGCCGCCGCCTTTCGGGTCAGGCGCGGCAAAATAGAGCCGTCGAATGCGGGCGAGCGAAATAGCGGCGGCGCACATGGGACAGGGTTCCAGCGTCACATAGAGATCGCACCCGAACAGACGGACGCCGCCGAAAATTTTTGCCGCCGCCTGAAGCGCGAGCAGTTCCGCGTGCGCGGTCGCATCGGTCAACTCCTCCGTGCGGTTACTAGCGAGTGCCAGGATTTCCCGCGTTTCCGGGTCGACGACGAGGGCGGCCACGGGAACTTCTTCGCGCAACGCGGCTTCCGCCGCCTCGCCGAGTACAATTTCCATATAGCCCTGTGGCGGCGATAAGATGTGTCCGGTCATGATGCCCACAAAATGATCGCCTCACGCGGCGCGGTCAAGCGGCGCCTGGGGCTGGGCGTCGGTCCTTGGCGTCCGGAAAAATCACTAGACGCCGGATTTTGAAAAAATGTACAGCTTCACGCCCCCGAAGGGACGCTCACGGGAGATTTATCGCCGAGACAGTTCTCTAATTCGTGGATTGGGGTCAAGCTCTTTCATCTGCACCTTCGCAAAATTATGAAGCTTCTGGGAACATGGCTCTTCAGTCTAACATGGCACATGTTTTTCCAGGCGATTGGCCCGAACAATGATTACGCTACAATTGCTTTCTGCGGGACAATTCGCCAAGCCGGGGAACCGCACGGTAACTGTGGTGCCGGTGCCCACCTTACTCTGGAGGTCCAGCGACCCGCCATGCAGTTCAACGAGGGCCTTGGTCAGTGGCAGGCCAAGGCCGGTCCCGTCGTGCTTGCGGTTGAGGTCACCTTCCACCTGGCCAAACTGCGCGAGAGCCTTTGGAATGTCCTTCGGCGCGATGCCAATTCCGGTATCGGCGACCTGTAGCACAAAACCGCTATCTCGGCGGCACCACGCACTGATCGTTACCGTCCCGCCGGGTTTAGTGTACTTGATCGCATTGGTCAGGAGGTTGACGAGGATCTGCGTCAGCTTGCGCTCGTCGGCACGCAGTTCCAAGGTGCCTTCCTCAATCCCGATCTCCAATCCAATGTTATTTTTTTCGGCCCGTTGCCGTACCAATGATAGGGCGGAATTGATAACCGCGCGGATGTCAAGATTCTCTTCGTAAAGTTCCTCCTTCCCTGCCTCGATCTTGGACAGGTCCAGAATATCATTAATAAGCCTGAGCAGATGATGTCCGGCCTCATTGATGTCTTTTGAGTATTCCCGGTATTGGATGGTTCCTACCGGCCCCAGCGCTTCCGTTTTTATTAGATCCGAGAAACCGATTATGGCGTTTAAAGGCGTGCGGAGTTCATGGCTCATCGTTGCCAGAAACTGCGATTTGGTTCGGTTGGCATTCTCAGCCGCCTCTTTGGCGTTGCGAAGCGCCGTTTCCAGCACACGACGATTGTTCAGTTCCTGCGCAAGCACCGCGATCTTGTTGTTGAGCTCCGTGAATTTGACGATGGCTTCTTGCCTGTGGACGCACCGGACGATCAGATTGGGGCGCTCGCCATTTGCAGCGATATTGCCGCCGCTTGCCTGGTATAAGATGGCCTTGCCGCTTCGCGACCGCATGCGCAGGGAAGCGGGCAACGGCCCGTTGGTTCCGCGCCACAGTTTCACAATAGCGGCGACCGCGGTTTCTTCCAGCTCGACAAATTCGGCCAATGGCCGTCCCTCCATCTCGTCGATGCCGTAGCCGAGATCCATCCTGGCCAGCCGGTTTACTACGACGATTCGCCCCTCTCCATCCACGGAGAATGCGGCAACTGGCATGAAGTCGAGCAAACGACGCGTGTCCGCGGCACGCATCGCGTCAGTATTCTCAGCCATCATTCTCAGCCGTTATTCTCAGCCATCGGCATTTTGATCGAAGTATTCACGGCCGTCGGCTTCCGCCGCCAACTCACTCGACAGGTAGACGACCACACGGCATCCGCTATGGCCATTAGCGATCGTCTCCGCCAGCTCCACCTTGGCGTAGCCCAAATTGTTGGCGGCGATCCGACCAAAGACGTTGGAGGTCATCATGCACATCGATGGCCGGCCAATAACCTTGTCGCCGAAGGGGCAGGCGCTATTGGCCAAAACGATCTTCTCGTCGTCGGCGGAGACAATCGTGAATCTCCCCTGTATCCGACGTTTGAGGTCCTGCAGGACCATGGCGACTTGATGCCGGTCCAGGCGGTCGACGCCAAGCGCCAGCCGATAGTCGTTGTCGATTTTATTTCCGATTGTCGATCCGACGACGCTCACGAATCCGGCGGCCTCTTCCAGACCGACGACGTCCTGAAGCGTCCCGCTGAGTTCGCGGATCAGATCGCGCAGGAACAGGTCACGATCCAACGCAACTGGCGCGTCCTCAATGTTCGTCTCAACCTTGGATAATCCATCGGGCACGTCGCGGGCTCCATTCATTAGAACGCCCGCATGTGCGCGGCGTCTTTTTCTCGGGTGGTTAAATTAATCAAGAAAGCCAATATGTTAGAAGAAACCGCAGCGATTGGCCGGACACATGTCTAGCCCGGATTATTCACGGTGGTCGGATGGTTTGAGCAAGGCGCGTGGTATCGTCCGGGTTGACGGC
>JAQBTY010000442.1 GCA_027624735.1 Pseudomonadota bacterium
ACGTTCAACCGCAGTTACCACATATAGACGAGCCTGAGTTAACGGGATAAGCCACATGGACAGCAATTGATTGAGTTCATTACGGGTGAAATAGACGCTGGAGGCGCTTTTGCGCCGATATTCGGTCAGTCTAACTACATTGGCCATGGGGCGACGGCGGCTCCACCCTGTTATTACTTCAATTACTTCACCGCGATTATATTCATGTTCGTAATGTGCCGTCCAGCGCAGGAGGCATTTTAGTCAGAGGCGTTACTTTGTTTGCTTTGGCATTGCAGCATGGCTATGTTACGGCCCATCTGATCGGGCTGGCAGGAGTGTAGAGTGGGCGATTTATTTCGCGAGATTGACGAAGAACTGCGGCAGGATCGCTATGAGCGGCTCTGGCAAAGCTATGGCAAGTACGTGCTTGGCTTTGGCATAGCCCTTGTGGCGTCCGTTATCGGCTGGAAGGCCTGGACTCATTATACGGTGAGCCAGCACCAGGCTCAGAGCCTTCAGTTTTCAAACGCCGGCAGATTGTTGGATCAGGGCAACAAAGCCGAAGCCGCTGCCCTGTTCGCCAATCTCGCGGAGCGTTCAAGTGGCGGATACCGGGCGTTATCCCGTTTTCATCAGGCCGCGTTACGGGCGGATTCCGGCGATGCGACCGGTGCGGTATCGCTTTACGAAGAGCTTGTGCGGGATAAAAGCCTGGACCGTATTTTTCGGGAAGCCGCGGAAATCTTTGTGGTCATGGTGCAGATCGATGACCCAAAAAGCGATGCCGCGGCGCTGCAAGCACGGCTTGAGCCCCTGATGAAGGCGAATGGCGCCTGGCGGCATGCCGCGCGGGAATTATCCGGTTTGTTGGCGCTTAGATCGGGCGACGGCACGGCGGCGCGGGGATATTTCAGACAAATCGCCGATGATCTTGAAGCGCCGCAGGGAATGCGCGCCCGTTCCGTGCAGGTTCTCGCCGTCATCGACAAATGATCGGTTCAAAGGGTGGGGAGTGGTGATGGC
Source organism: Pseudomonadota bacterium (assembly GCA_027624735.1). Lineage (GTDB taxonomy): Bacteria > Pseudomonadota > Alphaproteobacteria > MPNO01 > UBA2964 > JAQBTY01. The sequence goes on from JAQBTY010000442.1 coordinate 1,006, forward strand.
GCGGCTCATCATGGGTGTCTGCGGCCTTTTGCTGCTTGCCGGCTGTTCCACGTGGCTGGGTGCAAAGGAAGAAAAGCCGCTTCCCGGTGCGCGTATTTCCGTCATGACGCTGGAAAGCACGCTGACGCCGGACCCCCGTCTCGCCGACCTTGCCGTGCGGTTGCCGAAGCCTTTCTCCAACCCCGACTGGCCGCAGGCAGGGGGCGTTCCCAACCATGCCATGCATCACCTGTCGGCCAAGGGCGGGCTTAAAGAGGTCTGGCGGGCTGACATCGGGGATGGATCGAACAGCAATGCCCAACTGATCGCCTCTCCCGTTATTGGCGAGGGGCGGGTGTTCACCATGGATACCGATAACCACGTGCAGGCCCTCGAGGCGGCCAAGGGGAAGGTCCTGTGGCGCGTCAGGCTGGCGGCCAAGAACGAGGGCGACGACGACCGGATGACCAGCGGCGGCATCGCCTTCGCAAATGGCCGGATATACATCACCACCGGCTTTGCTGAAGTCATCGTGCTTGATGCATCGAATGGCCGCGAAATCTGGCGCCGGACAATCAATGGCCCGATGCGGGCGGCGCCCACCATTTTCAAGGGCCGTGTTTTCGTCGTGACCATCGCCAATGAAATGCATGCATTGGATGCGCGGGATGGCCGGACGTTATGGTCTCACGTGGGAATTACTGAAACGGCCGGTTTGCTCGGCGGCGCCAGTCCCGCCGCGGACGGTTCGGTTGTCATTACCTCCTATTCTTCCGGTGAAATTGTCGCGCTGCGCCTTGAAAACGGGCGTGTAATCTGGTCCGACGCGTTGACGGCCCAGCGTCGGACAGACCCTGTATCCACCCTCGCGCACATTCGCGGCCGTCCGGTTATCGATCGCGGCAGCGTCATTGCCGCGTCCAATAGCGGCCGGACGGTCGCGATAGATCTTCGAACGGGATCACGGATCTGGGAACAGAATATCGGATCGACGTATGGCGCCTGGGTCGCGGGAGAATTTATTTACCTGTTGTCCACCAATGGTGAAATCGTTTGTATGGCGCGACGGAATGGCGGCATCAAGTGGGTTCGGCAATTGCAGCGTTTTGAAGACGAAGAGGACAAGGAGGAGCCGATTTTCTGGTCTGGTCCGGTGTTGGCCGGCGACAGGATATTGGTCGGCAGTTCTCATGGTAAGCTTTGGTCGGTATCGCCCTATACAGGTACTTTGCTCGGTCACATTGACGTTGGTGGCGCCCTCTATATGCCGGCCGTCGTTGCGCAGGACACCGTTTTTGTCCTGACCGACGATGCCAAGCTGATCGCTTTGCGCTGATATGCCCAAGGTGGCAATCCTGGGACGGCCGAATGTTGGGAAGTCGACATTGTTCAACCGTTTATGCGGCCAGCGGGTGGCGCTGGTCGATCCGACACCAGGTGTCACACGCGACCGCCGGTCGGGCCGGGCCAAATTGGGCGACCTCGAATTCGAGGTAATCGATACCGCCGGTCTGGACGAAGCCGAAGCCGGCACCATGGCGGCCAGCATGCAGAAACAAACCGAACGCGCCTTGTTCGAGGCGGATGTGGTTTTGCTGATGATCGACGCGAAAACAGGTCTCACGCCGATGGACCGGCATTTCTCCGACTGGCTGCGCAAGGCGACGGTTCCCATTATTCTTGTTGCCAACAAATGTGAAGGCAAGGCCTCTGCCGCGGGGCTTTATGAAGCTTATGATTTGGGATTTGGCGAGCCGGTTGCGATTTCCGCTGAACATGGAGAAGGGATGGCTGATCTCCATGTCGCGCTCGCGCCGTACCTGGATGCGGTGGCTGAGTCCGAGGAGGTTCCTGTTGAGTCCGGCGAGCGCACGGATGGTGAAGACATGGGTCCTTTGCAACTCGCTATCGTTGGACGCCCCAACGTTGGTAAATCGACGCTCCTGAACAGGCTGATTGGCGATGAACGGGTAATCACCGGTCCGGAACCTGGCGTTACACGGGATGCGATCGCTGTTAACTGGAATTGGCATGGGCAGGAAATTAAACTGATCGATACCGCCGGATTGCGCCGCCGCGCGCGTATCCAGGAAAAACTCGAAAAACTGTCAGCCGCGGACTCGCTTCGGTCTGTCCGTTTCGCGCAGGTCGTCGTGCTTGTTCTTGATGCGACGGCCAAGGCGGAAAAGCAGGATCTTTCCATTGCCGACCACGTCATTCGGGAAGGCCGCGCGCTCGTCATCGTGGTGAACAAATGGGATCAGGTAGACAATCGCAAAGCGGTTATGGAAGAACTGCTCGACCGGTTGCAGCGGTCCTTGCCGCAGGTCCGCGGAGTCCCGGTCGTTACATTGTCGGCGCTGACGGGCGCGGGGATCGAGAAGCTCATGCCGGCGGTGACAAAAGCGTTCAAAATCTGGAA
>JAQBTY010000025.1 GCA_027624735.1 Pseudomonadota bacterium
AAAATCAGATGACGTTACAATGGGCATGAAATTTAAACCGGACAGTAGTGGCCTGCGCCGACCATCCACGTTTTTCTGTTGTTTTCAGCTTCATGACGGCGCCGAGAAAAACAAAAACTCGTGGATGGTCGGCCTTCGCCGACCATGACGGGTGGTTTGAATGGGATTAACCTGGACACCATGCTGTTTCTCTAACCGTCAATTTTTTCCAGCTCGCGCCAGCGACCGAATTTGATTTCCAGTCTCGACAACCCCCAATTTGCCAGCAACGCGCAGGCCAGCGCGAGCATCATGCCGAGATACACATGCCCGGTGTTGAACAGGGTCCGGTGATAGGAAATCCAGAAGCCGAGACCCTGCACCGAGGCCAGCATTTCGGTCACGATCACGCCGATGACCACCAAAGCGGTGCCGATCCGCAAGCCCGACATGACCGACGGCAGGGCAAGCGGCATGAGTATCCGGAACAGGAGCTGGACTCTGGTGGCGCCGAGGGACTGGCCCAACAGGATATAGCGGCGGTCGAGCAGCCGCACGCCGTTCATGGTGTTGAGCGCGATGGGGAAAAATCCCGACACCACCGCGAACAGGATCTTGGACGCCGGCCCGATGCCCAGCCACACCATGAACAGCGGGTACCAGACAATGAGCGGGATCGCGAACAGCGACGCCATGATGGGTCCCGCCGACATGCCGAGAATGGGGATGGTGCCGGCCAGCAGGCCAAAGGTCAGTCCCAGCGACCAGGTGATGATTATGGCGGTGACAATTTCAGCCAGGGTTACCTGAAAGGCGCCGACGAAGGCCGCGCCGTCCTTACCGAAGGCGTCGTATATTTCCGACGGTGAGGCGAGAAGAATCCCGTTCACCAGATCGAATTGGCGCAGCAATTCCCAGAAGGCGACCAGCACCAGGATCGCCGACCAGCGGATGATCGCCGACCGGGTCATAAACCAGGCCCTTCCGTTGTGTCGCCTTCGGTCTCCGAGATCAATTGCCAGATCCGGTTGCGGGCGCGTCCGAAGCTTTCGCTGCCGATCATGTCGTAGGTCCGGGGGCGCGGCAAATCGACCGGGATTTCCTCCACGATCCGTCCCGGCCGGTGGCTCATGACCAGCACCCGGTCCGACAGAAACAAGGCCTCGGTCAGGCTGTGGGTGATGAACAGGATGGTCTTGTGGGTCTTTTCCCAGATATCGAGCAGCTCATGCCCCATCTTGGTTCGCGTCTGTTCGTCGAGCGCGCCAAACGGTTCATCCATCAGGATGATCCGCGGGTCCTGCACCAAGCCACGGGCGATGGAGACCCGCTGCTTCATGCCGCCGGACAGCTCATGCGGAAACCGGTCGGCGAAGTCGCTGAGCCCGACCAGCGCCAGCATCTCTTCCGCCCGGGGCCGGCTCGCGGCCCGTGATGCGCCGCGCAATTCCAGGGGGAATTCCACATTGGCGATGGCGGTCTTCCACGGCATCAGGGTGGCGTCCTGAAACACCATTGCGATCTTATCAGGCATCGGCTTTGTCACCGGCTGGTTGTCCACCAGCACTTCGCCGTCCGAGCCGTCGATCAGCCCGGCGAGGATCTGCAGCAGGGTGGATTTGCCGCAGCCGCTGGGTCCCACCAGTGACACGAACTCGCCTTCCGCCACCGTCAGCGATATATCGTGGAGCGCGCGCACCGGCGCCCGCGCCGCGGCATAGGTCTTGCCCACATGCCGGACATCGATCACCACGGTGCCACTGGCTGCAATATCCATATCTATGCCGCCTGTTCCGTCGCCATCCAATGGCCGGCGCGCGCTTCCCAGAACCGCATCAGCTCATTGATGGCGATGGTCGCGACCGAAACCAGAACGATGCCGGCCATCAGCTCGGTGACCCGGTAGTCTTCTCCCCATTGGAAGATAAGCTGGCCGACACCGGTGCGCGACGCATACATCTCGGCCAGCAAAATGCCGATGATGTTGAAAATCATCCCAAGCCGCAGGCCGGTGACCAGAAGCGGCAGCATCGCCGGGAAATACACGCGCATGTAAATTTGCGTTGGCGTCGCGCCGAACGATCGCGCGGCGAGGATTTGGGATCGCGGCACCGAGGCGACGGCGGCCACCGTATTGACGATGACGACGAAGACAATATGGGTCACGCCAAAGACGATTTTCTCCATGAAGCCGATGCCGAACAGCAGGATGAAAATCGGTAGAAAGATCGATTGCGGCACGGCGAGCAGGAAATGCACAATTGGGTTGATGATTTCCCCCAGATGCAGCTTTTCGCCAAGGATAAAACCGATGGAAATCGCCAGCGGCGCGCCGATCGCGAAGGCGACGATGACCCGCAACAACGTGTCGCCCGCATGACCCAGGAATTCCCCGTTCCCCAGCAGTGACCACAGCGCGACGGCGACATCGGTGAAGGCCGGCAACGATTCGGGATCGACCAGCCCGCTCCGGCTCAGCCCCTCCCATAGCCCCAGAAAACCGACCAGGAACAAGAGCTGGTAAAGGACGGCTCTACGACGCATGGTGCCCTTGAAAAAGGTTCAGATGTTTCGCGGATCGCAGCCGGCGGTACGGATGGTCCGCACCGCCGGCTGATGGCGTCAATTGGGATTGATCGGCAGGAACTGTGACGTAAAGAGCTGATCGACCGGCGGCAGATCCTTGATGCCGGCGAGGGCCGCAAGCCCCAGCGACCGTTTCAGGGTCGCGTCATCCATCATGCCGTCGGTCGTTGCGTTTTTGATGATGGCTTCATAGGCGACGGCGACCGTGCTGTCTTTCTTTTCGCCGGTGAATTTCTTGATGAACATCAGGGCGAAAGCGCGATTTTCCTGCATGTGTTTGGTCGCCTTCATGATCGCTTCCAGGAAACCTTTGACGGCCTGTGGTTTGCTATCGATGAAGGACTGGGCCGCCACCCAGACCTCGGGCAGGTTGGGTTTCATCGCCTTGCCGTAATTGACCAGCGAGCGGTATTGTCCGCCTTCGATCAATCGGAGCGTAAGGTTCGGCCACAGCACCGCCGCGTCGATGTCGCCGGATTTCAACGCCGGGATAAGCCCGCGGCCGCCAAGCGGGATATTCATCGCCTTGCCGCCGCCGGAATTAGCCGCCCACAGGGCATAGTAATCCGTGGTCGAGGCCTTGGAGGTGACGCCGATTTTCTTGCCCGCGAGATCGGCCAGCGATTTCACACTGGAATCCTTCCGTACCAGCATATGCCAGCCATGCGGCGTCAGCGCGCCGCCGGCGGCGACGATTTTCTCCTTCACGCCCTTCTTGACGGCAAGCGCCATGCCGGGCGGGAAATAATTGATGATATCCGCTGCGTTGGCGACCATCGCCTGCTGTGCCGCGCCGCCGCCGCGATAGACGGTCAGCTCCACATCGAGGCCCTTGGCCTTGTAAAAGCCGAGCTCGGCGGCGGCATAAACCGGCGCATAGGCGGTGTAGCCCGGCGCCGCCAATCCGACACGAACCCTCTCCGCTGCCGTCGCCGCCAGCGGTGCCGCCAGCGCCGCCACAAAGCCTAGACCTATTAAACCTTTTAACGCCTTCACCCGCTTCATGGTCTGCTCCCTGTTTGAAGGTTTCTTTGATGAACCTGTACAAACGTCATTCAACCATGACTACCGCGTATCTGTTGAGCCGCTCGCGGGTTACTCGATGACCAGCAATCTTGGCAGGATCAGGGTGATGGTCGGGAACAGGATGATCAGCGCGACGCGTATCGCGTCCGACATCAAGAACGGCATCACGCCCTTGAAGGTTTCGATCATGGGAACGTCCTTCGCCATGGAATTGATGACGAACACGTTCAGCCCCACCGGCGGCGTGATCAGCCCGACCTCCACCACGATCAGCGCGATGATGCCGAACCAGAGCTTGAGGTCTTCCGGCTGCAGCCCGAAATCCAGGCCTGCGATGATCGGCCAGAAGATCGGCACGGTCAGCAGGATCATCGACAGCGAATCCATGACGAAACCGAGCAGAATGAACAGCACCACCATGGCCAGCAGAACGACCATGGGGGAAAAGCCCGAATTCTTGAAAAAATCCGCCGCGAAAAACGGCAGGCGGGAAAAGCCCAGGAAGGCGTTGAACATGGCGGCGCCCAGCAGGATCAGAAAAATCAGCGCGGTCGTCGTGGCGGCCCCCAGCAGCGCGTCGACAAACCCTTCCCAACGCATGCCGCCACGTGTGATGGCGATCAGGAAGGTGCCGGTCACGCCCACGCCCGCGCCCTCGGTGGGCGTGAATATGCCGATATAAATACCGCCCATGACGAGCAGGAAAATTACCAGAACCGGCCAGATATCGAGCAAGGCCGTCCACTTTTCCTGGCGCGTCGCTCTTGGCCCGGCAGGCCCCGACTCGGGATTGATCCTCACAACGATGGCGATCGTCGCTATGTAGCCCAGCGCCGCCAGGATGCCGGGGATGAAGGCGGCCTGGAACAGGGTCGCGATATTGGCCTCGACGATGATGGCGTAGATGATCAGCACCACCGAAGGCGGGATCAGGATGCCGAGCGTACCGCCCGCGGCCAGCGCGCCGGTGGCCAGCGATCCCGCGTAATTGTATCGCTTGAGCTCCGGCAGGGCGACCTGGCCCATGGTGGCGGCGGTGGCCAGCGACGATCCGCTGATCGCGCCGAAGCCCGCGCAGCCGCCCACCGCCGCCATGGCGATTCCGCCCCGATGATGTCCGAGCCAGACATTGGCGGCCCGGAATAGCGCCTGGCTGAGACCGGCCTTGGCGGCGAACTGCCCCATCAACACGAACATGGGCACGACCGACAGATCGAAGGTCGTAAACCGCCAGTACATCTCGGTCTTCAGATGGTTGAGCAGCGCCGGCACACCGGAGATGGAAACATAGCCGACCATGCCGACCACCAGCATGGAAATGCCGATGGGGATACGCAGCGCCAGCAGCAGCAAAAGCGCGGCAAAGCCGATGGCGCCATATTCCAGACCTGTCATGAACGCCTGACTTCCCTGACGCTGCGGGCGAATGTATAGGCGCAGACGATGAGTAGGAGCACCAGGCACAGGATCGCTGCCGGGAAGGTCCACCAGCGGGAAAATTCCAGGATCAGGGTCATTTCATCGACCTTGTAGAGATCGATACCGCCCAGACTCATGCGCCAGATCATGATCGCGATGATGAGGGTGTAGGTCAGATTGCCGATGGCATCGAACAACGATTTCACCCGATCGGGCGCGCCGCTCATGAAAAAATCAACCAGTACGTTTTCCCGTTTGAGATGGCAGTAAGGCAGGAAGGCGAACACGCACACGCCGGTACCGATGGCGATCAGTTCGAAATCACCGGTGACCGGGGTGTTAAAAAACCGCCGGCCGATCACGCTGACGGTCGTCAGGAGCGCCATGGCGCACAGCACCAGCCCGCCTGCAAGCGCAAATAGCCGAGTGACCTTAAGAAGGACCCGGCCCATCGAATCGGTGGGCCGGGAGTCGGAATTGCCTGATTCTGACATGGTCTTCAGACTTTATGGCGGGCCATAAAGCCAGCCGGCGCCTTTCTCGTATTTCCTACTTGGCGTATTTGGCGATCATGGCCCTGGCGTCGGACAGCAATTCCGCGCCGTCAACGCCTTTGCCTTTCATCTGCTTGAGCCAGCGGTCGATGGCCGGCTTGGCCATCGCCTTCATCTTGGCGACTTCGGAAGGCGGCATCGTGTGGAATTTGTTCTTCGATTTTGACCGCATGACTTTCTGTGCCGGCACTTCGATATCGGCCCAGTTCTGACCCGCCCATTGGGCGATATTGCGGCCGGAATTGTCATCGATCACCTTTTTCAGATCGGCCGGCAGCTTCGCATAGCTGTTCTTGTTCATCAGCAGGCTGAAGGTCGAGGTGTTCATGCGCGGCTGCTTGCCCGACAGCTGGGTGAAATGGGTCGCGAGCTCCTGCATCTTGATGGCCGGTGCGATTTCGAACGGCAACATGGCGCCCTCGATCACGCCCTTGGATATCATCTGCGGGATCTGCGGCAGGGGCGCCCCGATGGGAACGGCGCCCAGCGACGCCAGGTACCAGCCGCCGGCGCGGGTCGCGGTACGGATCTTGAGCCCTTTGAGATCGCTCATCTTTCTGATGGGTTTTTTCTTGGTCATGAACATGGAGCCGGCATGCACATGCAGCAGCAGGACATGATAATCCTTGAACTCGTCCTGCAAATGCTTGGCCTGGAAATCCTGCAGGGCCAGGGTCGTCGACACTGGATCGGTGTGCACGAACGGCAGTTCGAAAACCTCCAGCTTTGGGAAACGGCCGGCGGTGTAGCCCGGCAGCGAAAAGATAATGTCGACGATGCCGTCTCTTACCTGATCCATCAGCTGGGGCGGTTTGCCACCGAGCTGCATCGACGGGTAGATCTGGATCTTGAGCCGTCCGTTGGACGCCTTGGCGATTTTTTCCGCCCATGGTTTCAGGAAAGTCTTGACCGGGTTCGATGGCGGCGGAATGAAGGTGTGAAGCTTCAGCGTTACCTGTTGCGCCAGACTCGGCGCGGCGGACAGGGCCATGGCCGCGGCCAAAGCCCCGGCAGCCGCGAGTACTTGAACGGATCTAACCATGATTGACATCCTTACCTGTTGTTCTGAGTTCAATATTGTCGAAAACGGTATAATCAAAAGCAATTGGAAATTTGTTTGGCAGTCCAATGGCGATCCTACCCACAAAATCAGCCTGAAACAAAGATGCATCGTGCCTGCACTGGTCTTTGCCGGAGCGATTCCCTACTCTTAAGCCAATAGCAGTTTGATCGAACGGCGGAGGACCCCATGAACTTTCCCAATCGCCCGGTGGAGGCCATCGAAGGATGGCACGCCCATGTTTATTACGATCCCGACGCGACCAAGCCAATCGCGGCCGGCTTGCGCGCCCGCATCGTGGAGGCCTTTCCCGACACGAGAATGGGAAGCTGGCATGACGAGGCGGTGGGGCCGCATCTGGTCGCCATGTATCAGGTCGCCTTCGAGACCCACCAGTTCGACAAATTCGTGCAGTGGCTCGCGGTCAACCGCGACGGGCTCGATATCCTGGTCCACCCGCACACCGACAATGCCTGGAACGATCACATCATCTTTGGTTTTTGGCTGGGTGAGAAACTGCCGCTCAACGAGGAACGGCTCAAGCAATTCGCGGTGCGGGCAGAGCGCGACGGAGGCGTCCAGGCGGGTTAAGATCGCCCCATGCATCGAACCGGCATCCTGCTTGCCTTACTGTCCGCCGTCCTGTTCGGCGCCAGCACGCCCTTCGCCAAACTTCTGCTGGGATCGGTCGACCCCTGGATGATGGCCGGCCTGCTGTATCTCGGTGCGGGTGTCGGGCTCGCGGCCGTCCATGTTCCGCGAAAAGCTCTTTCTATTCCCGCTGTCGAGGCGCCGTTGCGGCGCGCGGATTTACCATGGCTGGCGCTGGTGATCGTGACAGGCGGCCTTTTGGCGCCGCTGCTCTTGATGTATGGCCTGAACCGGACCGACGCGGCGGGCGCGTCGCTCCTTCTCAATCTTGAAGGTCTGGCGACCATGGTCATCGCCTGGGGTGTGTTCCGCGAAAATGTGGATCGCCGCCTTCTCCTTGGCGCATTCTCTATTCTCGCCGGAGCAGTCTTGATTTCATGGCAGGGCCAGGCATCCTTTCAAGGGGGCGCCGTTTTGATCGCTGGCGCCTGCCTGTGCTGGGGCATCGACAACAATCTGACGCGCAAGCTCTCGTCCGCCGATCCGGTGCAGATCGCCATGTTAAAGGGACTGTTTACCGGTTCGGTCAATCTGACGCTCGCCATGATGACGGGCGCGCGCCTGCCGCCATACAGCGTACTCCTGGCCGCGGGCCTCATCGGCTTCCTGGGATACGGCGTGAGCCTTGCCCTGTTCGTGCTGGGGTTACGCCACCTCGGCGCCGCCCGTACCGGGGCCTATTTCTCGCTCGCGCCCTTCGTCGGGGCGCTTCTCGCCGTCATGCTGCTGGGTGAGACGCTATCGATGAAGCTGCTGATCGCCGGCGGCCTGATGGGATGGGGATTGTGGCTGCATTTTTCCGAACATCATGAGCACGAACACCGTCATGAAACGATGGAGCACGAGCACCGGCATCGGCACGACGCACACCACCAGCATGACCATGATTTGGCGGCGCCACCGGGCACGGCGCACACCCATGCGCACCGTCACAAGCCGTTGGCTCACCGCCATCCGCACTACCCGGATCTGCACCACCGGCATGGTTCCGGCACCGACTCCGAAACCTGACCGGCATGGCGAGTCCCGCTAAAATTTTCTCCATCCCCGTCCCTTGCCCATCGCAGCCCGGCCTTTTACAACGGGCGCATGAGTAATCCGACTGACGCCATCAACGCTGCGCTCGACCGGTTGTCTCGCCATCCGTTTTATCGTGATCGGTTGCCGGCCTCGGTGGCGGATGAGGCGGCGTTCGCGGCGACCATCCCGTTGATGTCCCGCGCCGATCTGGTGGCGGAAATGCAAAAGCCTTCTTACGGCGCGTTTGGCGGCGAAAAAATCGTGCGGATGAATCTCAGCCCCATGGGCGGCGGGCTGGTGCCGGTGATGCAGACCCGGCGCGATCTTGACCGGACAACCAGCGCCTGCCGGACTCATCTGGATGCCTGCGGTGTCGAGCCGGGCGATGTGTGCGCGGTGTTCTTCGGCTATCATTTGTTCGTCGCCGGGCTGTTCTATCAGACCCAGATGGAAGCCCATGGCGTCGCCTGTATTCCGCTGGGTCCGGGCGAGGCCGACCGGGCGGCGGAAATCTGCAAGGCCAACAATGTCAACATTCTGGCCGGCAATCCCAGCTTCTCCCTTAGACTGATCGAGGCCGGCGTCCGGCCGCCCAAGGTGTTCTTCGCCGGCGGCGAGGCCTTTACCGGCAACCCGACGCTTTTCAATGCCGTGGCCGACGCCATGCCGGGCGCCATGCTGGTGGATTCGTTCTCGCTCTCGGAGTTTCTGCCGGTCGCCCGCACGTTCCCAGGCGGGCAGGGCGTTCATGTATTCGATGAGCTGGTCTATGCCGAGGTCATCGATCCGGAAACACTCGCGCCCGTCGCCGACGGCGAACGGGGCGAGCTGGTGCTGACCCATCTGCACAAGGAAGCCCAGCCGCTGGTGCGCTACCGCACCGGCGATCTGACGGTGAAGATCACCACGCCGTCGGTGTTCGGCCGCACCATCTGCCTGCCGCTGGTGGTGTTCGGCCGCACCGATGAGATGGTCAAGGTGAAGGGCGTGAAGCTCTACCCGTCGGAAATCCGCTCGGTCCTGCTGGGCATCGACGGGCTCGACGGCAAATACCGCATCGCCGTGTCGAAAAAGCCGGGCGGTGGCGATGCCATCCGTCTCACCCTGTCGGGGACCGGCGGCGGTGACGTGATCGACCGCGTCGCTCACCGGTTCAAGAGCCAGACCCTTGTGGGGGCGGACGATATTGCGATTGTCGAGACGCTGGACGATGGGCCGGCTGTTGTCGACGAGAGAGAAAACTAACCCATGGCGGACGTACCCTGGCGGCTGATCGTCGACGAAAATTCCTATGCCGATTTCTCGGTCTCGGTATCGCCGGCCATCGAACGCGCGGTGGTCGAAGGGGTGTCGCCGCCGACCGTCTATCTCAATATTTTCGGTTCCGATTCCGTCACCATCGGCATCAATGAAGACCCCGAACAGGCGCTCGACCTTGCCTATTGCCGTGAAACTGGCGTGATCTTCCGCCGCCGTCCCAATGGCGGCGGGCCGGTCTATGCCGGGGCGGGGTCTGCCTTTCTGATTTACTTCCTGCCGACCACCCACCCGCACGTGCCCGAAACCACCACCGAGGCCTTCCCGAAAATTCTCACCGCCTTCGCCGAGACCCTGTCGCGGCGCTATGGCTTTGCCGCCGAATACCGGCCGCTCAACGACGTGCAGGTGGAAGGGCGCAAGCTGATCCCGACGTCGCTCAAGATCGAAAACGGGGTGATGAATTTCCGCATCTTGATCAACGTCAAGCCCATCGATACCGGGCACGCCGGCAAAATCATGCCCATGGCGCCGGAAAAGGTGAAGGACAAGGTGCTGAAGGACATGACATCGCGCTTCACCTGTCTCGAGCGCGAGGCGGGACGAGAGATTAGTGCAGCCGATCTGGAAGAAATGTCGCGCGACGCCGTCGCCCATGCGTTCGGCGTGACCGATCTGGTCACCGGCGCCGTCACCGATCTGGAACGCGCCTACGCCGATGAGTTCCGCAAACACTATGAATCGGATGACTGGCTGTTTGCCAAGAGCGAGGGCACGCGGTTCGGGTCGCTGATAAAGGCGGGCGACACGGTCGGGCGCGGCCGCGCCAAGGCCGTTGGCGGCTTGATCTGGGCGACCCTGGTGCTCCGCGACGGGGTGGTTCTGCATGCCATCGTCAATGGCGACTGGCATCCCCGCCCGCTCGATTCCGTCGCCTGGCTGGAAGAATCCCTGATCGGCGCCGCCGCCGCGCCCGCCGATATCCGTGATAGCGTCGAGACTTTCCTGGCCAACGACGACGTCGAGTTCGCTGGCGTCACCGCTGACGATCTCTGTGCGGCGCTGGACATCGCCCTCACAGGGCAAGGGCCGGTTGATCTCTGACTGCGTCCTCTTGCCGCCACCCGGTAAAACCGCTTTATTGGCGGCGATTGACGCTCCGCAACCAGCAAAAATCGGCCTGCCATGACCATCGTCATTTCTGAAATTGCCGCCCCCGGTATCGCCCGCATCGCGATCAACCGGCCGGACAAGCGCAATGCCGTCAGTCCCGAAGCGCGCAATGCGCTGATCGAGGCGGTGGGGGCGGCGCTTACCGACGCATCCCTCCGCGCCATCGTCATCGGCAGTACCGCGGGGCATTTCTGCGCCGGCGGCGATATCGATTCCATGATCGATCTGGATGTGGCGTCGGGCCGGACGCGCATGAAAGACAATCACCGCCTGGTGCGGGTGCTGGCCGAAGCGGAAAAACCCATCGTCGCGGGGGTCGAAGGGTTCGCCATGGGCGCCGGCGCGGGCATGGCGCTGCTGTGCGACAGTATCGTTCTGGCCGAAAGCGGCGCGCTGGGCTTTCCGTTCTTCCGCATCGGTCTGACGCCGGACTACGGCATTCTCTATACGTTGGCGCGGCGGGTTGGCGGGGCGAGAGCGCGCCAGATCCTGTTGCGCGCCCGGACGCTCAAGGGCCGGGACGCGGTCGATATGGGGCTTGCCGATGAGCTGGTCGCCGATGGCGGCGCCGAAGCCCGCGCCATCGAGCTGGCGCGGGAACTGGGTGATATGCCGCGCCATGCCTTCGCGCTCACCAAACGCCATCTGGCCATGGAGCCGCAGACGCTGGAAGCGGCGCTCGAGATGGAAACCCTGTCGCAATCGCTGGCCTTCGTCGGCGACGAGCTGATCGAGGGCCGCGCCGCCTTTCTCGAAAAGCGCAAACCGAAGTTTCGCTGAAACGCAATTGGTAATGATGGAACTTTTGTTTGGTCCCCACCCCACCCCGCACCAGCCCCGCTTCGTCATCCTCGGATCAAGTCCACTGGTGTCCGGTTTAATTTTAGAAATGGCTTTTTTGCGCGTCAGACGACGCGCACCACCCTCCTACACCTCCCCCCGAAACGGGGGGAGGAAGTCTTTTCAATGACTTACGATCTAAAATTCCCTCTCCCGCGTCGGGGGAGGGTTAGGGAGGGGGTACCTGGCATCAACCTTGCCAAGCGTGTCTCAATGGGCTCGTTCCTCTACAAACCAAGGCTCTAAATGACCCCACCGCTCTTTCGCACGCGCATAACCGAGCTGTTCGGCATCGATCATCCGATCCTGTGCGGCGGGTTGATGTGGTTGGCCGATGCCGCCTATGTGGGGGCGGTGGTGAATGCCGGCGGCATGGGGTTCATCACGCCGCGCAGCTTCCCGACGGCGGAAGCCTATCGCGACGAGCTGCGCAAATGCCGCGCGATCACCGGCGGCAAGCCGTTTGGCGTCAATATCTACGTCTCCACCCGGCCCGAAGCCAATGAAGCGTTGGGCGAATTCCTCGATATCGCCATCGAGGAAGGCGTCGCCTTTGTCGAGACCGCCGGTTACAGCCCCAAGATTTTCATGCCGCGCATCAAGGATGCCGGGATGATCGTGATTCACAAATGCACCACGGTGCGCCACGCCGAAAGCGCCGTTCGGGCAGGCGTCGATGCCATCGCCATCCTGGGCGCCGAGGCGGGCGGTCATCCGGGGATGGATATGATCGGCACCATGGTGCAGGGGGCGCTGGCCCCTGCCGCGCTCGACGTGCCGGTGGTGCTGGCGGGTGGTATGGGGACGGGCCGGCAGCTTCTGGCGGCGCTGGCGCTCGGCGCCGATGGCATGCTGATGGGGTCGCGCATGACGGTGGCGCAGGAAATCTGGGCGCATGACGATTACAAACGCCACGTGGCGGAGACAAGCCAGGCGGATACCCGTGTGGTGATGTCGATCTTCAACGACAACTCCCGGGTGCTGGATAACGAGACCGCGCGCAAGGTTCTAGCATTGGAAGCGGAAGGAATCGATGATTTCGAGCGCTATCGGCCGCTGGTCGAGGGAACCGCCCAGCGTCTGGCCTACGAGACCGGCGACTGGCGGATGGGCACGCCGTCGATGGGGCAAAGCTGCTCCTTCGCCGACGACATCAAAAGCGTCGAGGCCATCTTCGATGACATCCTCGCCGACGCGTCCGCCCACCGCGACCGGCTCAAGACGCTTGCCGTTTGAATGACGCCAAAACAGGAGTAGCCTGGATCCATGGTGAGGGACGCACGCAGCAAGGATATTACCGTCGGGGTGGTCGGCGCCGGCGCCATGGGGCGGGGTATCGCTCAGATCATGGCGGCGGGCGGTATGAAAGTGCTGATGGTCGACGCCAATGACGGCGCCGCCGAAGCTGGCCGCGCCTTTGCCGAACGGATGATCCTGCGGACTGCCGAAAAAGGTGTCGTTTCCGATGAGGTGGCGGCCGCCGCGGTCGCGCGTCTGGCCGTGGTAGACGCGCTGGCGGGTCTTGCGCCCTGCGATGTGGTGATCGAAGCGGTGGTCGAAATCCTCGATGTCAAACGCCAGGTCTTTGGTGAGCTGGAGGGTATCGTCGATGCCGACTGCATTCTGGCGACCAACACGTCCTCGCTGTCGGTGACCGCCATCGCCGCCGGGCTGCGGCATCGCGACCGTGTCGCCGGATTTCATTTTTTCAACCCCGTCCCCCTGATGAAGGTGGTTGAGGTGGTGGAGGGGTTGGAGACATCTTCCGGTGTCGCCGATGCGCTCTGCGTCATCGCCCGCCGCGCCGGCCATGAACCGGTGCGGGCCAAGGATACGCCCGGATTTCTGGTCAACCATGCCGGCCGCGGCCTCAATACCGAAGGCGTGCGCATCGTGTCGGAAGGCATCGCCGATTTCGCCGGCATCGATGATTTGATGCGCGAAGGCGGGCCCGGTTTCCGCATGGGACCGTTCGAGCTGATGGACACCACGGGGCTCGATGTCTCCCACCCGGTGATGGAATCCATCTATGAGCAATTCTATCAGGAACCCCGGTTCCGGCCCGGCCCTCTGACACGTCAACGATCCATCGGCGGTCTGCATGGCCGGAAAACCGGCCGCGGTTTCTATGTCTATGAAGACAACAAGAAAGTTACGCCGCCCGCGCCGCCCGCGCCAACCGATTTGCCGGACGCGGTATGGATCAGTAATGCCGAACCCGCCGGGCGCGCCATGCTGCTTCAGGCTCTGGCCGGGACGGTCGAGATCGATGACGGAAAAAAACCGTCGACCCGGAGCGTTTGCCTGTTCACCCCGCTCGGCAAAGACACGACCGGTTCCGCCGTGGCCGAGAATATCGAAGCCGAACGATGCTTTGCCGTCGATACGCTGTTTGGCCTCGACGGCCGCCGCACGCTGATGAAAACGCCGGTTTCCGATCCCGATCTCTGTGATCAGGTGCATGCGCTGCTCGCGGCGGGAGGGCATAAAGTGACGGTGATCCATGACAGCGCTGGTTTTGTGAATCAGCGCATTATTGCGACGGTGGTTAACATCGCCTGCGACATCGCGCAGCAGCGCATCGCGGCGCCCGATGACATCGACAAGGCGGTCCGGCTCGGGCTCGGGTATCCCACGGGACCGCTTGCCCTGGGTGACGCCGTCGGACCGGCCCGGCTGCTCAAGGTGCTTGAAGCCATGGTCGATTTTTACGGCGACCCGCGTTACCGGCCGAGCCCCTGGCTCAAACGCCGGGCGATGCTCGGGGTGTCGCTATTGACCCCGGAGAATTGATCGATAGGTTGCCCGTGGTATCCGATATACAGAATATTTTTTTAATCAGGCGCCGTCCGACTCCACCAACGGGGGCGATTCGCGATAGCTTAGCGCCCGTAAGCAAATTTTTTCCGCAGAGCCCCTTCCGTGAGCACCCAAATGACCGTTGATCACAAGGATCTTGCCAACGCGATCCGCGCCTTATCCATGGATGCCGTACAGGCGGCCAATTCCGGTCATCCGGGAATGCCCATGGGGATGGCGGATGTCGCGACGGTCCTGTTTACCCAATTTCTGAAATACGATCCCACCGCGCCTGACTGGCCGGACCGCGACCGTTTCGTGCTGTCGGCGGGTCACGGCTCGATGCTGCTTTATTCGCTGCTCTATCTCACCGGCTATAAAGACATCGACATCGATGAGATAAAGAACTTTCGCCAACTTGGCAGCAAAACCGCCGGCCATCCGGAATATGGCGAAGCCGCCGGGATCGAAATGACCACCGGGCCGCTGGGTCAGGGGCTCGCGACAGCGGTCGGCATGGCGATGGCCGAACGGATGGTGGCGGCGCGCTTTGGCGACGATATGGTCGATCACCACACCTACGTCATCGCCGGCGACGGTGATCTGATGGAAGGCGTCAGCCACGAGGCGGCGTCCTTCGCCGGCCATCTCGGCCTGTCCAAGCTGATCGTGCTCTATGACGACAACAATATTTCCATCGATGGCGGCACCAATCTGTCCTGGTCGGACGACGTGCCGGCGCGGTTCGCTGCCTATGGCTGGGATGCGTCCGTGGTCGATGGTCACGATCCGAAGGCCGTCGCCGCCGCGATAAAGGCCGCGCAACGGACAGCCACACCCTCGCTGATCGCCTGCAAGACCACCATCGCGTTTGGCGCGCCGACCAAGGCCGGGACGGCCGGGTCACATGGCGCCCCGCTGGGGGATGAGGAAATCAAGGGCGCGCGGGTGGCTCTCGGCTGGCCGCATGCGCCGTTCGTCATCCCCGATGATATTCTTGCCCACTGGCGTCAGGCCGGCGCGCGCGGCGCTTCTGACCGGGCGGCCTGGGACGAACGGCATGGGGCGCTTGACGGTGCGGCGCGGCGTGAATTCGACCGCGCCATGACGGGCGGCCTGCCCGAGGGGTGGCAAGCTTCGCTCGAGGCGTTCAAAACCAAACTGATTGCCGACAAGCCCAACCAGGCGACCCGCATATCGTCCGGCGCGGTTTTGGAAGCGCTGATCCCGGCGGTGCCCGAGATGATCGGCGGGTCGGCCGATCTGACCGGCTCGGTCAATACCCGCGTGCCCAACATGGCGGCGATCGCTGCGGGCAATTTCGGCGGCCGCTATGTCCATTACGGCATCCGCGAATTCGGCATGGCCGCGGCCATGAACGGCATGGCGCTGCATGGCGGCATCATTCCTTATTCCGGCACGTTCCTGGTGTTCAGCGATTATTTGCGACCGGCGCTGCGCCTGTCGGCCCTGATGAAACAGCGCGTGATCCATGTGTTGACCCATGATTCCATCGGGCTTGGCGAAGACGGACCGACCCACCAGCCGGTCGAACATCTGGCGAGCCTGCGGGCCATGCCGAACGTCAACGTGTTCCGCCCGGCCGATGCGGTCGAGACCGCGGAATGCTGGGAGCTGGCGCTGCAGGCGGAAGATACGCCGTCCGCCATGGTGCTCACCCGCCAGGGCCTGCCGGCGGTTCGGACAGAAGCCAGTGCCGAAAATCTGTGCGCCAAGGGGGGATACGTTCTGTCGCCGGCTGCCGGGGCCGCCCGGGTCACGCTGCTGGCCACCGGATCGGAAATTTGCATCGCCATGGATGCACAGAAACTCCTCGCGGCTGACGGGATCGCGGCCAGCGTGGTGTCCATGCCGTGCTGGGAGCTGTTCGACCGGCAGACCGATGCCTATCGCTACTCTGTGCTGGGCGCCGGCACGGTCCGCGTGGCCGTCGAAGCCGGCGTCAGGCAGGGCTGGGACCACTATGTGGGATCCGACGGAGGCTTTGTCGGCATGACCGGTTTTGGCGCTTCGGCGCCGGCGAAGGACCTCTACAAACATTTTAACATTACAGCCGATGCCGTGGCGCAAGCGGCACGGTCGCGACTTTAAAGAGTAACCGATGGAGGGAAAATTATGGCAGTCAAAGTAGCCATCAACGGGTTTGGCCGTATCGGCCGTCTGGTTTTACGCGCAGCCTTTGAGGCAAAGCGCAAGGATATCGAGTTCGTCGCGATCAACGATCTCGGCAGTGTCGAGGCCAATGCCCGCCTGCTGCAATACGACACCATGCACGGCAAGTTTCCCGGCACGGTGAAAGTCACCAAGACCGGCATCAACATCGGCAACGGCAATATCCGGGTGTTCGCCGAACGCAATCCCGCCGATCTGCCCTGGGGCAAGCTCGGAATCGATGTGGTGATGGAATGCACCGGGATTTTCACCAAGCGCGAGCAGGTTCAGGCCCATATCGATGCCGGGGCCAAGAAAGTCCTGATCTCGGCGCCGGCGACGGGCGAGGATCTCACAGTGGTCTGCGGCGTTAATGACGACAAGCTGCGCAAGAGCCACAAGATCGTCTCGAACGCGTCGTGCACCACCAACTGTCTGGCGCCGGTGGCCGCCGTGCTCAATCAGGCCATTGGCATCGCACAAGGCTATATGACGACAATCCATGCCTATACCGGCGACCAAAGGCTGCAGGATACGCTGCATCCCGATCCGCGCCGGGCGCGGGCGGCCGCCTATTCCATGATCCCGACCTCGACCGGGGCGGCCAAGGCGGTCGGTCTGGTGTTGCCGGAACTTAACGGCAAGCTCGACGGGACCTCTATCCGGGTGCCGACGGCCAATGTCTCCCTCGTCGATCTCAAATTCATCGCCAAGCGCAAGACAACGGTCGACGAAATCAACAAGGCGATCATCAAGGCGTCCAAAGGCAATCGCCTCAAGAACATTCTGATCACCAACGACGAGCCGCTGGTCTCCTGCGACTTCAACCACAACCCGGCAAGCTCGATCTTCGATCTGACCCAGACTCAGGTGGTTGACGGCAAGCTGTGCCGTATCGCGTCGTGGTACGACAACGAATGGGGTTTCTCCAACCGCATGTCGGATACCGCGGTCATGATGGGCAAGCTCGGCTGATCGATCGCCGCCTGATCGAGGAACAATATGGCCGGTTTTTACACGCTCGATACGCTCCCGGCGCTTCAACACGCGCCGGCGGGCACCCGCGTGCTGCTGCGCGGCGACCTCAACGTGCCCATGCGCGACGGCAAGGTGAGCGATGCCACGCGCATAGAGCGGCTGGCGCCGACCATCCTCGAGCTTGCCGACAGGGGCTGCCGGGTCGTGGTGATGTCCCATTTCGACCGGCCCAAGGGCAAGGTGGTCCCCGAAATGTCGCTGAAACTGCTGCTCGAGCCCCTGAAGGCGGCACTCGGCGGCCGCGACGTGGTGTTCGCCGAGGATTGCCTCGGCCGGACCGCGCAGGCGGTGATCGACGCGCTCGCGCCGGGCGGTATCGCGCTGCTGGAAAATCTGCGCTTCCATCCCGGCGAGGAAGCCAACGATGCGTCCTTCGTGAAAGCGCTGGCGGCGCTGGGCGATATCTTCGTCAATGACGCGTTTTCCGCTGCCCACCGGGCGCATGCCTCGACCGAGGGGCTGGCCCATGTGCTGCCCGCCGCGGCCGGGCGGCTGATGCAGGCCGAGCTCGAGGCGCTCGATGCGGCGCTCGGCAACCCCGCCCGCCCGGTTGCCGCCATCGTCGGCGGCGCCAAGGTATCGACCAAGATCGAGGTGCTGACCCATCTGGTCGACCGGGTCGACCAGCTCATCATCGGCGGCGCCATGGCCAACACGTTTTTGCATGCGCTGGGCACCGACGTGGGGGCGTCGCTGTGCGAACGCGACATGGCGCCGACCGCGCGCGAGGTGATGGCCCGGGCGGACGAGGCCGGGTGTAAAATAATCCTGCCGTCTGACGTGGTGATTGCCGCCAAGTTCGAAGCGAATGCCGCCTGCTCGACCGTTCCCGTCGCCGCCGTGCCCACCGACAAGATGATCCTCGACGTGGGCGAGGCCACCGCCGCGGCACTGGCCGACAATCTGAGAGATTGCCGTACGCTGTTGTGGAACGGGCCGTTGGGCGCGTTCGAAATCAAACCCTTCGATGCCGGCACCAACATTGTGGCGCAGGCTGCCGCGCGATTGACCAGGGAGGGCAAGCTGGTCTCCATCGCCGGCGGCGGCGACACGGTGGCGGCCCTGACAGCGGCCGGCGCCATCGACGATTTTACCTACGTATCGACCGCCGGCGGCGCGTTCCTCGAATGGATGGAAGGCAAAACCCTGCCCGGCGTCGCTGCGCTGGAACGCTGATTTTTTGCGAAATACGGTATTATAATACCATATTTCTACTTTGCATGGGCTTGATCCTCGAAAAAAAGGTTTTTTTTATTCTGGCCCCGCCAGCGTCTTTGTCCGCCGCGCGATAAACGCTTCGACCTCCGCCGCCTTCATCGGCTCGCGGAACATTTCGTTGCGCATCCAGACCCGCTGAAGGCTGACATCGATCATCGCCTGCTGCATGGCCGCCATGTCTTTCCTGGTCTTGATCAGCTTGGCGGCGATTTTGGCTTGTTCGATATAGTGGTCCTTTTCGTCGTCCCAGATGATTTTCATGGCTTTGGCGGTCATCTGGTTGATCGCACTCCCCTTGAGTTTCGCCCCGACCCGAAACAGCGCGGAGCCGCCGCCTTCGGTGAAGCCGACCGCCGCCTTGCCGATGGCGCCGCCCCTCGTCACATACTGCCGGCGGATGTCACCCAGCTTTTTCTCCTGCGGCAATTGCCTGAGGTCGCGCTTGGTCAGTTTGCGTCCCTGCACATGCTCCAGAATATCGGCCAGCATGACGAAGTGATTATATTCGGACACCAGCTGTTGCAGCAGGAACAGGTAATCGTGGCGGTCGATGGTTTTGCCGACCCTGGGGAAATCGGCGACGGCCTTGGTCAGTTCGCGATGCAGCCCGTTGAAAAACCCATCCACCGGGTTGAGCTCTTTCCAGAGCTGGGCGCGCAGGTAAAACGCATGATCCTCTGGTTTCGCGGTCTTGTAGAACCGCCGCGCGATCTCCGCTTCCGCATCCCAGTAGGGGGCCGCAATATCGATCAGCTGCTGCATCGCCGTCGCCATTCTTCTGTCTCCCGGATTTGTTCAGGCGCACCGTAATGTTGGCGCCCTTGGATCGCAAGACCGTGCACTGTCCAGTCCGTTGGGTTAGATTGCGGTCAAACTGAATGAGCAGAGTAGAGATGAGACGCGTATCAACAGATGTTTTTATCGTCGGTGCCGGCGGGGCGGGGATGTATGCCGCCGTGGCCGCCGCACGAGAGGGCGCAAGCGCGCTGCTGGCGGACAAGAGCCTGATCAGCCGGGGCGGCGCCACCATCATGGCGCAGATGACGGTGGCGGCGGCGGTCGGTCATGAGGAACCGGATCACTGGACCCATCATCTGGCCGATACCATCGAGGCCGGGCACGGGCTGTGCAACGAGCCTCTGTCCGCCATCCTGTGCGAGGAAGGGCCCATCCGCATCATGGAGATGGATGAATGGAAAGTCGGCTGGGCCCGTGAAAATGGCCGCATGACCCAGGTCCATGCGCCCGGTCACGGGCTCAAACGCTGCGTTTACGTGGATTATCTCAATACCGGACCGGCCGTCGCCCGCACCCTGCGGGGTGAGGTGGCGCAGGGCGCCGGCATCACCCGGGCCAGCGGTCTCGCGGTGATCGAAATCCTGGTGCGCGATGGCGAAGCGGTGGGCGCGGTGGCGATCGATGTGGAATCGGGCGAAAAGATCCTGGTCGAAGCCGGCGCGGTGATCCTCGCCGCCGGGGGGCTTACCCGTCTTTACAAGCGCAATAGCGCGTCGGTGAATATGGCCGGTGAGGCCTATGCCATGGCGCTCCGCGCCGGGGCGGAGTTGATCGACATGGAGTTCGTCCAGTTTTTCCCCATCGGCCATCTGGCGCCGCGCCTGGTGGGGATGGATCCGATCATGTGGGATCCGTTCCGCTACAAGGTCGGCGGGCGGCTGCTCAACGGCAATTTCGAGGAATTCATCCACAATTACGGGGCGTCAGACGGCGGCACCTACACGGCGCGGCGCGATGTCGCGTCCTTTGCCATAACCCGAGAGGTCGAGGCCGGGCGCGGTTCGCCCCATGGCGGGGTGTGGCTGAGTTTTGAGCATATTCCCGATGATGTGATGAAGGACAAGTTTGGCCCCATGATCGGCCGTCTCGCCAAAAACGGCATCGATCTGTCTAAATCCGCCATAGAAGTCTCACCCATCGCGCACTACCACATGGGCGGTGTCCGGGTGGATGATGAAATGCACACCCGCGTGCCCGGCCTGTTTGCCGCCGGTGAGGCGGTGGGGGGCGCCAACGGGGCGACCCGGCTATCGGGCAATGCAATTTCGGAAGCCTTTGTGTTCGGTGAACGGGCCGGGCGGTTTGCCGCAACCCATGCGATCCATGCAAAGGGGGGGCGGTCGCGGGTTGCGATCGACGAAGCGTCGGCGATTGCCGCCCTGGCTGAGCCGCGCGATCAGATAAAGCACGGCGTGAAATCAGGCGGCGGCGCAGCCGCCCTGATGATGGAATTGCAGGCCCTGATGTGGGACAAGGTCGGGCTTTTTCGTACCGGAGAAGCGCTCGCGGAAGCGCTGGCGCGTATCCGCGAGATGCAACGCGATGATATGGCGCGGATGGCGATCCCAGACGACACCCCGTTCAATCAGGCACTGCTTGACTGGTATGAGCTGCGCGCCGGTTTGCTGTGCGCCGAAGCCGTGACCCTGTCGGCGATCAACCGGACCGAAAGCCGCGGCGCCCATCAGCGCGAAGACATTCCCGACGCCCTGCCGGCGTTCGAGCGAAACCAGACGATTGTTCTCGAAGATGGTGAGCTGATCGCTGGTTGGACCGAGGTGCCGCGGATTTCCTATACGCTCGAAGACAAGAAGGCGGCGGTGGTATGAGCGACAAATTACAGACAACCCTAAAGGTGCAACGCGGCACCGGCGGTGAGACGCCGCGCTATGATCGTTTCGATGTGCCGTTCGAGGAGGGTGCGTCGGTCCTCGACGCGCTGGTCTGGGTGCGCGCCAATCAAGATGAGACGCTCGCCTTCCGCTATTCGTGTTTCAATGCGAATGCCTGCAAGGAATGCATGGTGCGGGTCGATGGCAAGGTCGAATATGCCTGCACCGCGCGCTTGAAAACCGGCATTGTAACGGTCGAACCGCTCGCCAAAAAACGCCTCGTCCGCGATCTGGTGACCGAC
>JAQBTY010000443.1 GCA_027624735.1 Pseudomonadota bacterium
CAGGACATCAGAGAATCAGACCACGCCGCATCCGTCCAGTGCAGACTTCGTCAACGGGCTGTTAGGGAGCAATGTAAATAAATCGTTAAGACCAGCGCC
The DNA here is from genome assembly GCA_027624735.1 of Pseudomonadota bacterium. GTDB lineage: Bacteria > Pseudomonadota > Alphaproteobacteria > MPNO01 > UBA2964 > JAQBTY01. The sequence continues at coordinate 100 of JAQBTY010000443.1, forward strand.
CCTAAAATATCGTCCTCTTTCTCATTATCGGACGGAAACGTGGCTATGACTGGTCTTAAAAGATTTTGGTTTGGTGGAAGTGGCGCCTTGCTTCCTTTGCTCATCACCCTGATCGGGGCTGATCTGGCGGTATTGATCGACCAGCATGAACAATTGACATCGGGCATGATTGTCGGCGCCGGTATCCGCTATATGTGCCTGTTTATTCTGGGCGGCTTCGTCGCCGCCCTTCATTCCGACGAGATCAAGCCTTTGAAACTCGTCCAGCTCGGGATCGCGGCGCCTGCCTTGATCACGTCCTACATTAGCGTCGGGCCGGTTAACGCGAATACGGCGCAAGCCTTTCGACTGCCGGGCATTATCAGTACCGCTCATGCATCCGATTCCAGGCTCGAACAGAACGTGGCAACCGGCGAGATCATCGTTGCAAGCGGGTTCCTGAATGATGTTTTCAAGGGTTGGTCGAAGCCACTCGACAAGACAGTAAGGAGAGCCTCGGTTGAAACAGACAAGAAAATGGTCGGGAAGAAAGATCCGGGGAAAAATAGACCGTCTGTCGCCAAGCCAACCCTGAACGAAGTTGAAAAGCGCAAGCAAGCCCTTCTTGAAAGGAAGAAAAAAATCGAACTGGAACTGCGGCAGCTCGAAAATCGGAAAAAATGATTTGCCTGAAATATTCGAAACAGCGTCGGAGCCCGGCACAATCTGACCACGCTTCATGATCCGTTAAGGACATTCACCGCTTCATAGCGCTTGCCTGTACACCATAAGGGCTAATCCAAGTGGCGGCGAATGAGATGTCCGATACCGACACCGACACCGAAGAAGCGGAGCTGATTGCGTCGGAGGTCGATGAACTGACCCACGCGGAACTGCTTTGCCTCTACAGGGACGCGGAAGAAAACATTCGGTTTTCCAAGCTCCTGCAATGGCGCATAACAGGTGGCACGCTTGCCATATACCTGCTGTTCACGCTCATGGCCTCCAGCTACGCGGCGGCCGGCGGCATGACCAAGATATTGATCATTCTGTCATTCCTGGTTGGGTCGATATCCATGTCCATCCTTGCGATTTTTCAGTCGTGGCAGGGAACCGAGCGCGAAAAAGTCCGCCTTATCATCGGCAAGCTGTCGAGCCTCGCGCGGCGGGTCCACAACACAAAACCGAAGCGCATGGCGAATATCGAGCGCTATAGCCTGTATGGCTTCATGTGTTGCGCAATTCTGACCGGCGGTTTCTTCGCCCTGTCCAGGCTTATGCGCTGGTTCCCCACCTAGCGGATTTTCTCGCGGGCCTTACAGGACATCCTTTTCCCGTTGCAACCCGTTGCCACGCGGGGCCTTCATGTGCTGGAAAGTGACGGCATAGTTGCTGATGCCGCGGCGGCTGGCGCGGATTTCGAGGCGCACGGTGACGTTTTCGCCGGTAAAGTCCGTGTAATAGTGAGAACTGCCGCGATAGATACCGGTCAGAAAATCGTCGGGGAGGGTCCAGGGTTCGACGATTTCGTGATGGATGACGCCTTGGCCATATTTTGACGTAAGGGCGCGGGAAAGCGCGGCATACCGCGCTTTCAGCCGCAATCCTTCGGGGTCATTGACGACGTCTTCGCTGATCGCCTCGATTTTGTGCAGCTTGTTGTTGTTGCCAAACGACAGGATCGCTTCGCCGAGGTCGCTCAGGGCCTTGGGCAGGTTGGCTGCCGCGAACCGCACCCCTGAGTTGTCCGGCAGTCGCAGCTGCAGTCTTACGCCGGAGGCTTGCACCTGTTCCACGGAAACGCCCCAGGTAAGACCGAAGGGCGCCTCCGGCTCCGCCAATGCCGCCGCGAACGGCCCAGAAAGAACAGACAAAATAAGGACCAGCGGGTAAATCAAAAAACGCATAAATCTACAATACCCCATGTCGGCCAATCACCATCACCCGCGATTGGGCTTGCCGATGAACCCCGCGCCGCAGCCCACGGCGTTGGCCGTCCAGCCGCCGGCGACCCTTCCGCTGAAGACCGACGGGCCCAACATGGTGCCTTCGAGACCGGCGCGGCCGTTGATGTGGCCGCCCGCCATGCCGCAGGCTTCGCCGGCGGCGTAGAGGCCCGGGATGGGTTCAAAGTGCTTGTCGAGAACCCGGCATTTTTTATCGGTTTTGATCCCGCCAAAATTCTTCCGCGCCAGCGGGAAAAACTGGATTGCATAGTAGGGCGGCGTGTCGAACATTTTTGACAATCTGAGTGGCTTGCCGAATTCCGGTTCTTCCGCGAGACCCTGTTCACAGGCATCGTTGTATTTGCCGATCGCGTCGAGGAAGTTTGCCTCGTCGACCTCGATTTCCCTGGCGAGCCCTTCCAGCGTGCCGGCCTTTTTGATAAAGGGCGAATTGGCCAAAAGCTCTTCGACCTTCGCCCGGTTCACCTCGTCGCCGATGCGGTAATACGGATCGGCGACTTCCAGGGTGGAAACCATGGGTGTATCGACGATAGCCCAGGCGTGGCACGGACTCTGGGCCAGCATGGCCGGGCTGGCCGAATTGCCGCCCGATCTGGCTTCGTTATGGAACCGCTTGCCCTGCTGGTTGACCCAGACATAGCCCGGTATCTGCCGGCAGACGAGGCCGCGGCGCTGCGCGGGATCCAGATAATCCGGTGTGGCATAAACATAAAACCAGACGTGATCCATATGGGTAAGGTAGCCGCCCACACCAGCCACCATTTTGTGACCATCTCCGGTGGATCCGCGCCCCGACCCTTCCATGATCTTTTCGCCTTTAAGCTCGGGCTTGGCGTCCAGCACCATGTCCAGATTGGAATTGAACCCGCCGGTGGTCACCAGGACGATTTTGGCCGTGACGTCCACCCGTTCGCCGGTTTCGGAATTCACCCCTTCGACACCGATGACCCGGTCGCCATCGCGCTTTAGCCCGGTGATTTCCGTGTTGGCGATGATCTCGCCATCGCGTGCGCGATAGCCTTCGATCAGATGGGTTGTCAGGCCGAGACCGCTGCGCTCGGCCCGCGTCCAGCGCATGACGGAATTGCCTTCCTGGGGTTTCATATCGACCCATTTAACGCCTAGCCCTTCGGCCCAGTGATACAAATCATGCAGGGAGTGCTCGATATAATACCGCGCCCACACTTCATCGGCGGACGGGCCGCCCCAATTGATCCAGTCGTTGAAGGCCAGATCCGGGTTGTCCTCGATGCCCTGTTCTTTTTGCAGCGGCGTACCGACGATCAGACAGCCGCCGCCGGATATGATCGCGGCGCCACCGGGCTCCGCAGCTTTTTCAAACGCGAGAACACGG
>JAQBTY010000444.1 GCA_027624735.1 Pseudomonadota bacterium
GCGCTGCGCTTGGCCGGGATGACAGTGAGTTTAATTTTTCAGATTGATGCGAGACCGCCGACGTCAACCAAAATTCATGCCGAAACCGTTTCCGGTGGCTCAAACACCGACACCGCCGGCGCGTCGCCTTCATATCGCTCTATCTGTACCAGGGCGGTCTGGGCGATCGGACCCTGTCCGAGCTGTGACGTGCCCTTGTCCAGCGTCAGCATGTTGGGGTTGCCGTGCCGGTCGAGCGACCCGATCTTTCCGCCTTCAACCGGATCGTACCAGGCCCCGGTGTAAAGCCGGACGGCGCCGGGCCTGACATCATCGGTGACGATGGCGCCGGCGAGACAGGCCCCCCGGTCGTTAAAAAGCCGAACCAGATCGCCGTCCGATATGCCGCGCGACGCCGCATCGGCGCTATTGATGGCAACCGGCTCGCGGCCCGCCACCTTGTCGGCGCCACTGACCGGCCCGCAATCCATCTGGCTATGGAGCCGGGTTTTCGGCTGGCTCGAAATCATATGCAGCGGGAACCGGTCCGCCTTTTCCGAGCCCAGCCACTCGGCGGGCTCGATCCAGGTCGGCTGCGGCGGGCAATCGTCATATCCCATCTTGGCGATGCGCTCGCAGTAAAGCTCCACCCTGCCCGACCGGGTGCGCAGTTTCTTGGCCTTGGGATCGGCGCGAAACTCGGTATAGAGGGTAAAGTCTTCATCCGCCTTCGGGATTTCGAACCAGCCCTGCTTCCAGAAGCTATCGAAATCCGGCATCGCGACCTGATTGGTCTGCGCCCCCTGACGACAGCTATCGTAGAGAAAGCGCAGCCACTCGTTTTCGTCGCGCCCTTCGGCAAAGGCCGCTTCGCATCCCAGCCGTCGCGCAAGATCGCTCAGAATATCGAAATCGTTGCGGGCCTCGCCAACCGGCTCAATCGCTTTTTCCATCACCATCAGATACGGATCGCGCCCGTTGGACCCGATATCGTTGCGTTCCAGCGTGGTCGTGGCCGGCAGAACGATATCGGCGTGACGCGCCGTCGCCGTCCACCACGGCTCGTGGACGATGATCGTCTCCGGCCGCTGCCATCCCTTGAGCAGCCGGTTGATATCCTGGTGATGATGAAACGGATTGCCGCCCGCCCAGTAGATCAGCTTGATATCGGGATAGGTGATTTTCTTGCCGTTATGCCCGATCACCTTCCCGGGTTCGAGCAGCGCATCGGCGATGCGCGCTGCGGGGATGGCATAGTTGATCGGGTTGCTGCCACCGCTCAGTGAAGGCGGATTGAACAGCATGTCGGGATCGCCAAGCCCGCCCGACGAGCCGTACCCGAACGTAAAACCACCGCCCGGCAGGCCGATCTGCCCCAGTACACTGGCGAGCAGGATCAGCGCCCAATAGGTCTGCTCGCCATGATCGGCGCGCTGCAGCGACCACGCCGCCGATACCAGCGTCCGTTTGCTTGCCATGCGTCTGGCCAGATCACGGATGGTGGCGGCATCGATACCGGTGATGGCGGCCGCCCAATCCGAATCCTTGGGCTGGCCATCGCTCTCGCCCATCAGATAGGGGCGGACGCGATCGTAGCCGACACAATGGCTCTCGAGGAATTTCGGATCATGCAGATCTTCAATGATCAGCGTATGACACAGCCCGAGCATCAGGGCCGCGTCCGTGTTTGGCCTTACCGGCACCCATTGCGGCTTCAGAAGATCGGGCGCGTCATCGCGGCACGGGCTGACATTGACCACGTCGATTCCGGCATCGGCGATCTGTTGAAAATACGGCAGCCGCGCATGGGCGACACAGCCGCCGCGGGCAACCTGCGTGTTCTTCAGATTGACACCGCCGAACAGAACCAGCATCCCGGTGTGCTTCACCACCGCCGGCCAGGTCGTCATGGGTCCCGTGACGCTTTTCAGATCGCCGACAATATGGGGAACGAACGCCGTCGCCGCGCCGAAGCTGTAATTGGCCGACTGATCGACGCAGCCCCCGTAGGCGAACAGGAAGCGGCGCAGTTGCGTGCGGGCATAATGGAAGATCCCGGCGCTGGCCCAACCGTAGGAGCCGCCGAAGATGGCTTCGTTGCTGTAAGTCTCCTTGACCCGGGCGAGTTCGCCGGCCACCAGTTCCAGCGCCTTTTCCCAGGACACCGCCACGAACGGTTCCGCGCCGCGGCCTTCGCCGGATCCCGGCCCGTTCTTCAGCCATCCCTCGCGCACCATCGGGCGCTCCACCCGCGCCTTCGCATGCACCGATGCAGCGATCGCGCCCAGCATGGGCGACGGATCGGGATCCTGTTCGAACGGCCGGACGCCGGTTACGCGGCCGCCTTCAACGTCGGCCAGAAACGCCCCCCAATGGGAGCTGTTACGAAAGGATGCCGCCATGAAGCCTGCCTTTGATATTGCTGTCGCCAGTCTACATCGCGCGAAGCCGTGTTCCAATGCCCCACCGCGTGCGGCAGGCCATTCGGGCGGACTTGAAACTATTTCTTCTTCGCCGCCATTTTCGGCATGGGGCCGACCAGCAGGGCCGGATCGAGGTTCAGGCCGCGCCAGGTGAGGCCCCAATGGAGGTGCGGGCCGGTGGCGCGGCCGGTCATGCCGATACGCCCGATAGTCTGTCCCCGGCGCACAAGATCGCCTTTCTTGACCTCGATGGCGCTCATATGGATATAAAGCGTGCTGACGCCGAGACCATGTTCGATCACCACCGTCTTGCCGGTAAAGAACATGTCCTGATGAACCAGCACCACCCGGCCGTCCGCCGCGGCAACAATCGGTGTGCCCGCGGGCGCGGCGATATCGACCCCGAAATGCGGCCGGCGCGGTTCTCCGTTAAGGACGCGCTGGCTGCCGAAAATGCCGCTGAGCCGGCCCTTGACCGGCCACATGAAACCGCCGGCGAACCGGGGCTCCTTGCTCATCACCCGACGGGCCGCGCGTAGCTGGTCTCGCTCGGCGCCGATCCGTTTCATGTCCCGTTTTTTCGGCGACACTTTGCTATCCGGCAGACCGTCGATGCGCTGGATCTTGTATGTACGCTGTTTGACGGCGAGCTGCCGGCGTTCGTTTTTACCATTAGGCAGCCGCACCACGAGCGACGCCGTGCGCCCGGCATCACGGCCAAAGCCGAACACGAACAGACCCGACTTGGCGACGGGTATATCCTTGCCGTCGAGCGTCACCCGCGCCCCGGGCTCGGTACGAGCCTGGACCAGCCCGCCTTGAATGGGCTCGGACGACAGAGTCAGAGTGGCGGCCGCGACAGTCCCCGCCGCCAGCAGCCAGACCAGGCAGGCGAGACCAATCTTTCGGATCATGGCACTGGTCTCCATTTTAAATCCGCGAAACAGAAACGGCAGAGCCTATGGAGATTCTGATTTCGGTTTCTGAG
>JAQBTY010000445.1 GCA_027624735.1 Pseudomonadota bacterium
TCATCGCGTCCCCCTCCGCCCATTGGGGGGAGGGGCCAGGGGAGGTGGGTACGCTTTGGCCGATGACACTTAAACTCATAATGTTCTAAGGTGTCGCGTTGGCTTCTCGGACCATGGCGATCAGGGACGACTTCATAAGATAGTCGTGACAGCGGTCCCGGTCGGCGGCGATGGCACCCAAGGCATCGAGCTTCTTGCGGCGCACCTCCATGTCGCTTTCCTGCAGAATTTCCTTATTGGCGATGGATTGGGCCTGGACGTATTTTATGGCCATGGTGCGCCTCTGACGATCATATTGCGGCAGCAGGGCGGTCGCATCCCCTTCGCCGCGCCAGATCCGCACCAGCTTTTCGGCGATATTAATCCCGTCATGGATCCCGCCATTCATGCCCATGCCGCCCAGGGGATTGTTGACGTGCGCGGAATCGCCGGCCAGGACAATGCGTCCTTTTTCGAATGTTTCCGCGACCCGCTGGTGAACGTTGTACAGATTTCGGTGAATAATTTCGTAGGGCGGGTTGTAGGGCAGGCATTCGGTAAAGATGTTCTGAACCCATTCCTCGCTGGATACGACCTCATCGGATTCATCGCCCTGGGCCGGGATCAGGATGCGCCACAGGCCGGTCATGTCGTCGCCGGCGACCTTGATCAGGGCACACCATTGTTTGGGGTGGGCGACATAGTTGCGGTAGCGGTGATTGCCGTTTTCCGGCCTGCCGAAATCGAACTTGGTGGTCGCGATGATGAAACGTTCTGCCCAGGTAAAACCCGGGAAATCGATGCCCAGTTCCTTGCGGATGATGCTGCGCCCGCCGTCGGCGGCAATCAGGAAGCGGCCGCTGTGTTTTTCTTCTTCGCCGGTCGGGTTGGTGACCGTGACTTCGACGCCATCGTCATCCTGGGTCGCGCCGGTGACCGTATAGGGCCGTAGCAAATTGAAATCCGGCAGCGCACTGGCCAGGTCGCAGGTGGCGTTGATGACTTTGTGCTGTTCGACCTGGAGGGCGAACGGATGGTCGGTTTCATCGGCGATGATCCCGTAATCGAATTCCGCGACGATTCGGTCGTCATAGCGGTCGCGAAATTGGAAGACCTCTGATTTCAGGCCCTGGCTGAACAGCCGTTCGGTGACGCCAAGGTCGTTCAGCATATCCAAAGTCGAAGGATGGACGGTCGACGCCCGGTGATCGGGGCGTGTGGCGGGCGCGGAGTCAAAGATTGTCACGGGAATGCCCTGGCGGGCCAAATAGTATCCAGAAATCATGCCGACGGGGCCGGCGCCGGCGATCAATATTCTTTTGTCAGCAATCATCAAATATATCCAAATATGCTTTGGTTGGAGACCCTACGCACCAAAACCGTTGCGTCAAGCTCGGCGTCCGAATTTCAATGGGCGCGATGTCGGGTGGTGAGATAAAGGCCGGTAAATGTCAGGACCATGGCGACGATGTGATAGCTCTCAATCACCTCGCCCAGGATGATGACGGACATAATGGTGCCAAATACCGGGATCAGATAGTGGCTGAATCCGGCGACGTTAGGGCCGACGGCTTCAACGCTCTTGTTCCAGAACAAATAGGCGATAACCGAGGCGAAGATCGAGGCATAGAGGATGAGGCCGATATTGACCGGCGATGGGGTGAAAATCTGGCCATGCGACAATTCCCACAGGTAGAACGGCAACAACATGGGCAAAGACAGGCCGGACAGCACGAAGATAAAGCCCAGCGGATCGAGCCCGTCCGGCTTCCACTTCAGAAAAACGGTGTAGATCGCCCAGCTGAGCATCGACAGAACGATAAAGACGTCACCCAGACCGAACGCCAAACGGCTGATTTCAGCAATGTCGCCGTGCAGGACGATCAGACTAGATCCGACGATTGCCAAAATGGTCCCCACGATTTCGCTGCTGCTAAGCCTCAGCCGCAGAACAATCAGTGAGGTCAGAACGATAATGACCGGCCCGGCCGCCTGCAGCAGGGAGCCGTTGATGGCGGTTGTATGCTGGAGACCGAAAAAGAACGGGATGGTAAAGCCGACAATCCCAAAAAAGGAAAACCCGACCATACGCAGCCAGTACTTTCTATAGATTGCGCGCTGAGCCCAGAACGGGCGGAATGCAAAGGGGATAAAAACAAGAAAGGCCGTCGTCCAGCGCCAGAAAGTCAACGTGAAGGGCGGTATCTCTCCAGTTGCCGCCCGTCCCACGATGGTCGTGCCGCTCCAGAACAAGGCGGTCAAAACGAGCAGGAGGTAGGCAAGCCACAGCTTCATGGCCGGCCGGGGTCGGTCTTCGATATCTGGCGGCACTATCCCAATCCCGGCTGATGGTGCGACTTCCCTCGCACGTTTGATACTTCGCCGCCGATCGCATAGTATTTTTGCCAACCCGGCAATAACAAAAACAAGGCCCGGGCTCATAGAGCAATAAATTTGGGAGGCTCAATTAATGCGAAAGTTGTTTTTTGTTGCGTGTGCGGCTGCGCTGCTGGCCACGGCCAGTGCGTCGGCGCAGAAATATACCCTGACCATTGCAGGGGCGAGCCCGAAGGGGGTGTGGTCGATCCTCGGCCTCGCGCTCGATAAGGTGATGGCGGCGACCTACCCGGGTTCGTCCGTGACCTATCAGACATCGGGCGGCGGTATCGCCAATATCTCCCTGATCGATAGAAAGAAAGTGGCGCTGGCGCTGGCATCGACGGGTGAAATGAATTTGGCGCGAAATGCTGTAAAACCGTTCAGGAAAAAAATTGATTCGGTCCGGATCATCGCCCGCGCCCATGCGTGGCTGTATTTCCATCCGATGCTGACAAAGGCGGCCGCGGCGAAATACGGCATCACGGATTTTTCCGACATCGCCAAGAAAAAGCCGCCAATCCGGATTTCGATCAACCGCCGGGGCCTGCTGGTATCCGTCATCGCCGAGGAGATGCTGAACGATATCGGAGTCACGCTCAAGGATATCGAAAGCTGGGGTGGCAAGGTGGTTTTTGCAGCCTCCGGTGATACTACATCTCTGATGGCGGACCGCAAACTCGACGGCCACATGATGGTCTGGCCCATCAACCACCGGGCGCTGCGTCAGATGGAGGCTGCCGTCCCCATGCAATTGCTGACGGTCAACGACCGCTCGGTTACCGAGCGGGTGGCGAAGAAACTTGGCATGGCGATCGATACGATGCCGGCCGGCACCTACAAGTCACAGCCGGCGTCGCTTTACGTACCCTCCATGGACGGCAATATCATCGGCCACAAGAATATGGATGCTAAATTGGCCTATGCCATCGCCAAGGCCGTCCATACCAACTTGAAGGCGTTTTCAAGCGCCCATCGGTTCCTGGGCAAGCTGACGCCGAAGTTCCTGGTGTCCAGTACTGGC
>JAQBTY010000446.1 GCA_027624735.1 Pseudomonadota bacterium
TCACCAACCGATTCCCCTGGCAACCTTCGTCCGAATAAACCAGTAATTTAGATGATGCAGACTACTAGGGCCGGCCGACAGAAAGTCCCCGATGACCATGCGCACAAGCCGGAAGACCGTGACCTTCGCGCGCCCCTTCGTCCTTGGCGGGACCGGTGAGGAGTTTCCGGCTGGAATCTACACCATTGAAACGGACGAAGATCTTTTGGAAGCCATTTCGTTTCCGGTTTATCGCCGCATATCGACACTGCTCCACCTGCAGGCGAAGGCCAGCTTGACCCAGAAAATGACCGTCGATCCGGATCAGTTGGAAGCGGCCCTGCAACGTGATCAGGTTCGGGACAGCAGGCCACCGAGCCGGCCGGTGGTGACGGTATGACGCGAGCCAAGGGTAACAAAAGGCGCTGCAATGCGAGAAAAAAATAGCGGCGTAATTTTTCCGAACCAGAGCCGTAGTTTCGATGGCGCGAAAAATCGCGTCCGGTTTTGGGGATATGACAGTGCGATCGAGATCTCGTTCTTCATGGAGACCGCGGCGCTGCAAAAAATCAGCCCGGATATGCCTGACAGGGACGATGCCGAAGCGGGCATTCTTCAGGCATTCGACGCCGCTCGGGACCAGATCGAAAAGGTCGCGGATAGACTTTATGTGCGCAGCAAGAAAAATGCCTACGCGTATACCCTAGCGGCGGAGGATTTTTGAAACTTCCGTCGTCGTCCAACAACGCCTCACCGTGGAAGAAGGCCTGGCGAGAGAGGTATCTTCTCTTTGCCAGCCTCAGATGAAGGAATGCAATCGAATGGATCCCCACCAGTATCGTGTCGGACAGACAGTACGGTTCAGCAAGAATACCCGCGGCATCGACCTTGGCGCGGCGCCAACCGGCAATTTTCGGGTGGTCGGTCTGCTGCCGGACACGCAGGGGCGCAATCAATACCGCGTCGAATCTGTCCATGATGGACACCAGCGGGTCGCGGTCGAGACCGAAATTGCCCTGCTGTAATTTTGGACCGCCGTGACCGAGGAATGATCAATGTATGGAATGCAACAACGGCGTGCCAAGGTCTCTCATTTTCTGTTTCTTTGTGCGTTTCTGGCCGCCATGTCCGGGCCCGTGTTCGCCCAGCGCGCTTCCGTCACGCTTCCAGAGAATGCACGCGCGGTTGGCTATGGCCTCGGGTGGGAGTGCAAGCCAGGCTACCGTAGTCTCAGCGGCGCCTGCACCGCCGTTAAAAAACCGGCACATGCCTATAGGACGACCGGATCCTACGGCCGTGGTTGGGAATGTGGCCGGGGCTATCGGGAGAGCCGGGGTTACCGCAATGCAAAAGAGACCTGTGTCGCCATCGCGGTGCCGTCGAACGCCTATTTGAATGCGTCAGGCAATGGGTGGAACTGCGACCGGGGATATGAGAGAACTAACGAAAGCTGCAGTGCTGTTCAATTGCCTGACAATGCCTATCTGGGCGCGTCCGGTGATGATTGGAACTGTAACCGGGGACATCGCAAGACCGACAAGGCCTGCATCGCCATTATCGTACCGCCGAACGGGTTTCTGGTGAACGGGTCCTACGGACTTGGCTGGGAGTGCGACCGCGGATACCGACCGGTCAACGATACCTGCAAGGAAATCAAGATTCCAGCAAAAGGTTATTTCGTGGATTCTTCATACGGCAATGGATGGAAATGCAGCCGCGGCTATCGGGAACTTAACGGGGCCTGTGCCGCCGTCGAACTGCCCAAGAATGCGCACCTCGATTATTCCGGAAGCGACTGGGAATGTAACCCGCCCTATCAGAAAGATCAGAACCGGTGTACGGCGCGAGGCGGTTGAATAGTATGAATAATTCGAGGAATACGATCCGATGAAAAATCCTGACTGGGGATCCAAGCATATCTGCCCTGACTGCACGATCAAATACTATGATTTGGGAAAGGAAATCGTGACCTGCCCGAAATGCGGCGCCGCGCCCCCTGTGGCGAAGGTGTCTAAGGCGCAGCTGGCCAGAAAAATCAATCGCCCGAAATTCCAGCGGTTTCCGTAGTCTCTTTCCAATGTTCTTTCCGAACCGGCGCCGTTATCAACGACGGGCCTTGCGGGCGGCATAGCGCGCATCCCGCGCGGCTTTTTGCTCCGCCGCAAGAGCTATCTCACGGGCGGCTCGTTCGGCTTCTTCTGCTTCGAGCCTTTCTTGTTCGGCTTTCTCGGCACGCACGCGTTCAGCCTCCCTGGCGGCTTGTTCCTCGGCCTTGCGGGTTTTCTCGGCCAGTTTTTCCGCCTTGCGTTCGGCGGCGCGGACTTCCCTTGCGGCGGCGGCCTCGCGCCGGGCCGCCTGGCGTTTGGCGAATTCCGGATCGTTGGTAGGCGCGGAGGCGCGCGCTTTTTCAAGCTGTTTTTGCCGTGCCTGTGCCGCCGCGTTCATTCGGTCAGCGAAGCTCGGCTCATGGTTTTTCATCTAAAAGTACCTGTCTCTATTGTTAAAATTTTAAGTGTACCGCGCGCCATGATACATGACAAACAACTGTCAGGCAGCCGCCGCGACAGACAGCCTCCCGACCACACCGTGACGTTCGATCAACGTTGCGACCAGACCGCTGGCCTTGGCTTCCTCGACGAAGCCGCCGAGAAATTGGGCGGCGGCGGTCTTCCCTTTTTGAACGCCGATGGCCTGCTGGACCGCCGTGAATTTTCCGTCGAGGATACGGGTATTGGGAAGTTTCTCCGCTTCCGCCACCAGAGCGGGCCTTAAGCCGGCCAGCGCATCCAGATGGTCTTTGACGAAAAGCTCGACGGCGCCGGAAATCCCTTGCGACCTGACCAGTTCGGCATGTTTCAGGGCGCGGGTCAGGTACAAATCATAGGCGCTGCGGCCCGATATGGCGATGCGTGTGCCCGTACTGTCCACATCCTCCACCGTCCGGAAGGGGGACGATGCAGGAACCAGATAGGTGGCGTCGATTTCCACATAAGCCGCGGTGAAATCCATGACTTCCGCACGTGCGGGCTCCGCCCCGATCAGGCCGATATCCCAGACATTGTCGGCCGCTGAATCGGCGATCTCTCCGGGCGAGGCGAACTGTACCAGCGTAACAGCCACCCCCAATCGCTCGGCGATGGCCTGTCCCATGTCAGGCGCGACGCCCGCCGGCTCGCCATCGGCCGTTTTGCCGGTGATGAGTAGCCCATTGGCCATGTTCAGCCCGATCCGGAGTGTTCCCGTCGGGGCGAGCTGGGCAAGAATGTCCGCATTCATGGCGATCACACCTCCACCGGGAAGAACTTGTCGAGCCAGCTCTTGACGATCTCGATGACGCGGGTGTTGCCCTCGGCGAACATGAAATGATCGGTTTCGGCAAACA